>PLXI01000147.1 GCA_003151375.1 Hyphomicrobiales bacterium | reverse complement strand
CGGAGGAAGCACTTATTTGTCGGCGAAGATCAATGCCGCGCGAGACCGACTGTTGAAAAGCTGATCAGCTTTCTGGCGCAATCATTAAGCAAGACGCACCTTCTTCCTTCAACGCAAGACACGCTTTTGCGGCGGTGTCTGCGGTGAAGCCAGCAAAGCGGGCACGATAAACCACAGTGCCACCTTTATCATCTTGCATCGTGAAGCCAGGCTTGCCTTCAAACAGTGCTGCAAACTTTTGGCGCGAAGTGGTGAGTTGTTGTTCGGCAGAAGGTTTACCAGCATAACTGCCAACTTGCACATTCCAACTATCACCAAAACTTTTTGCAATATCCCCCGGTTTGTCATTGGCTGACACCACGGCGAAAGGAATCTTTTCTGGCTTTTTTGCAGTATCAACTGGTTCCAGCTGAGCATCCATCACCTTGGGCGTTGCAATGTCTGCGGACTCTGCGGCTTTGCTATCAGGTGTGGACGCGTCTGCCGCGGCTGCCGCCAGACCCAAATTATTCATACCTGCGGGCTTGTCTTTGTCGGTTACTTCTATTGGATTTATGGCACCAGCGGATGAGCCTGCAAGTGCAGCAATAGTATTACCATCATGGGCCTTAGCGAACTGCCCCTCCAGCATATGTTCCATATAGCGCGTTCGGATTGCCGGCGAGCGAGCACCTAACACAACGCCTACAAGTCGTTTATCACCCCGCTTGGTAGAGGTGGCAAGATTGAAACCAGCAGCGGCCACATACCCGGTTTTAAACCCGTCGGTGCCTGGATAATGCATGACCAATGCGTTGTGTGTTTTAATCACACGCCCATGAAACTCAAATTCTGTGGTGCGGAAGTATGGATAGTATTGCGGAAAATCTCGCATCAGGCGCAGGCCCAAGGTCGCGATGTCACGCGCAGTTGTATATTGCGCAGAATTGGGCAGGCCTGAAGCGTTATTAAAGTTAGATCGTGTCATGCCGATGGAATGGGCAACCTTTGTCATGCGTGCGGCAAATGCCCCTTCGCTGCCGCTTAGGTTCTCAGCGATGGCAACTGCCGCGTCATTGGCCGATTTCGTAACCAAGCCCTTGATGGCTTCATCGACTGAAATAGTAGAGCCCGGGGTCAAGTCCAATTTGGTGGGCGCCATTGAAGCTGCATGCACCGAAACGTTAAGCCGTGTTTCGCGGTTGACCTTGCCAGCTTTCATTTCGCCAAACAAAATATATAGCGTCATCATCTTGGTGAGAGAGGCTGGGTGGCGCAAGCCGTCAGCATGATCGGAAAATAATATCTGGCCATTGCGAGCATCAACCGCGACCGCAGAAAACTCAGGGCGCGCCAAGGCGGAAACCGGCGCGCAAGCCATGGCAAAAACCAAAACCACAGAGACAACACGCAACTTCAATTTATCCATCCCACTCTAATATTTTACCCAAATAACAAGCGATGCCACTGCACGGTAGCCCTGTTTAGAAAGGCCTACTTACCATCGGGTAAATTGATTCAAATACTAAATTAATTGAAATTATATTGCAGTGCAAAATAAATCTTGACAAAATGGTGCAGTGCACATATATCCTAGTCATACAGAGTTTACCACTTAAACATTTCCACGGAGAGCCACCATGATTAAGTCATTTGAAGAAGTACAGAACCTCAACAAAGAAGGCCTTGAAGCTTTCACCGCATCAACCGCTGCAGTAACCAAAAGCGCCCAAGCCTTTGCAACCGAAGTGGCTGATTTCTCAAAGAAGTCTCTCGAGAAGAGCAGCACTGTTTGGCAGTCTGCCGTTGCCGCTAAGTCTTTTGAAAAGGCCGCTGAAATTCAACAAACCTATGCCAAAGAAGCTTTCGAAGCTGGCTTGGCTGAATTCACCAAACTGGGTGAGCTTACTGCTGCTGCTGCCAAGGCCGCATTCAAACCATACGAAGCCACTTTCGCTGCTTTCGGTATGAAGGCTCCAGTTGCTGAGTAAGTTAGCTCTCGACATTCTGCATTAGTATCTGGGTGCTTGTAATTACTTGCACCGCTTTGTGAAAGGCCCGCAATTCCTCCCCGCGGGCTTTTTGCTGTTTAGTCCACCAATTCAATCTCAACTGGCACATGATCGGAAGGCTTTTCATGGCCGCGTGCGTCACGGTGAATGCGCGCCGCAATAAGTCGGTCTGCTGCTTGCGGGGAAAGCAGAGCGTGATCAATGCGGATGCCATTATTTTTTGGCCATGCACCTGCCTGATAATCCCAAAAGCTATAGGCCACTTCATTTGGATGCAGTGCACGAAATGCCTCTGTCAGTCCCAAATTCTCGATCTCTTGAAAAGCCGCCCGAGACTGCGCCAACCACAAAGCATCATTCACCCAAGCCTCTGGCCGTTTCATATCAGCCAGCGCCGGAATCACGTTGTAATCACCCGTCAGAACGAAAGCCTCTTCTGTGGCTAAAAGCTCTTGTGCCTTGGCCTTCAGCCGTTTCATCCATGCAAGCTTGTAATCATATTTGGGGCCTGGGGCAGGATTGCCATTGGGCAAATAGAGCGAGGCAACAGTAACAGGCCGCCCGTTGCCGAAAACCGTGGCTGAGATGAAGCGCGCTTGCTCATCTGCCTCATCGCCAGCTAAGCCAGTCGCCACATTTTCAATCTTGCCACGCGCCAATAAAGCAACACCATTATAGGTTTTTTGGCCATGAACCGCACAGGAATAACCCATCTCTTCAAAAGCGGCGGCGGGGAAATTCGGTGTTTCACATTTAATTTCCTGCAAACAAACGACATCAGGCTTTTCAACCTTCAGCCATTCACTCACCTGCTCAAAATGCGCCTTGATGGAGTTGACGTTCCAAGTCCATATCCGCATGACTAAAGCGAGAAACTAGTGCCACAACCACAAGAGGATTTGGCTTGCGGATTGATGACACGAAATGATTGCCCCATCAGATCATCGACAAAATCAACGACCGCGCCCTCCATATAGACCACTGAGGTGGAATCGACCAAAAGGGTGGCACCACCTTGTAAGACGGCAATATCGCCATCCTCACGGTCGTCATTGAGAGAGAAGTCATATTGAAAGCCGGAACAGCCACCACCGTTAACAGCAATCCGCAAGCTAGCGGGCTGGTGGGCTTTTGCCGCAAGTTCCAAAATGCGAGCGGCGGCTTTATCTGTAAGGGCAACGTGACTCATGGCTTTCATGTTGTGTCTTTGGCTGCAAAAGTCAATGGGCAGCCAAACTTGGGGGCAGGGCCATGACCGCAAGACTGGCTCCCTTCGCCTCGCGCGCCGATCAATCGCGTGGCCGTGCCATTGCCGAAAAGGGCAGCGATTTCAGGTCGGCCTTTGCGAGAGACCGCGACCGTATCATCCATTCATCGGCTTTTCGCCGCCTGAAGCAAAAGACCCAGGTTTTTGTGGCTCATGAGGGCGATCATTTCCGCACCCGCCTAACCCACTCGTTAGAAGTGGCGCAAATTGCCAGAGCCTTGGCCAGAGCACTGGGGCTGGATGAAGATTTAGCCGAAGCTTTGAGCTTGGCTCACGATCTTGGCCACACACCTTTTGGCCATGCCGGAGAACGCGCCCTTGACCAACTCATGAAGCATTACGGTGGCTTTGACCACAATGCCCAAACGCTGCGTATTGTCACCAAACTTGAGCGCAAATACGCTGACTTTGATGGCCTCAATCTCACATGGGAAACACTGGAAGGCTTGGTCAAACATAATGGCCCACTGATTGATGCTAAGGGTCATGCCATCGGCCACTACCGCGAAACGGGTTTGCCGGCGGCGATCATCGAATATACGCAGGCCCATGATCTCGGGCTCTCCACTTATGCGTCGGCGGAAGCGCAAGTCGCAGCCTTGTCTGATGATATTGCCTACAATGCCCATGACATTGATGACGGACTTCGCGCTAAGTTGTTTGATGTGATTGAACTGGGCGATGTGCCCTTGGTAGGGGTTGCATTGGGTGACGTATTGAAACTTCACCCCAATCTTGAAACACAGCGAGTGATCCATGAAACGGTACGTCGCGTGATCTCTGCCATGGTGGGCGATGTGCTGACAGAATCGCGCCGCAAGATTTCAAAACTNNGTTGATGATTTGTTTGAGGTCTATATGCAGGATGAAAACTTGCTGCCTTCTGAGTGGCGTCAAGATCATCCCCACGCTGACACACCACATTATGCCAGACAGGTTTGTGATTTTCTGGCGGGCATGACTGATAGTTACGCGCTGGAACAGCATCGTCGGTTATTTGACCTTGACCCACTTTTTAGATAGGGCAGGCCGCATATTTGAAAGTAATACATGAATATCTTTGCTGATTTCCAAATCGTTGTTGAACAAGCCGTTGCGGCTCTGGTGAGTGAGGGCATGCTGCCCGCTGGGCTTGATCTTTCCAAACTGACGGTTGAGCCACCACGGGATTTCACCCACGGTGATATTTCCACAAATGCCGCCATGGTTCTGGCCAAACCGGCCGGTAAAAATTCACGCGCTGTGGCTGACGCAATTTTACCTAAGCTGTTACAACACGCTGATGTGGCAGGCGGCAGCGTAGCTGGCCCAGGCTTTATCAACATTTCAATAAAGCCAACACTTTGGCAAAATGTTTTGAAGGCCGCCCTTGCACAGCAAGAGCGCTTCGGTGCTTCGACCTTGGGCCAAGGCATCAACGTCAATGTGGAATATGTTTCAGCCAACCCCACTGGGCCTTTGCACGTGGGCCATTGCCGTGGTGCTGTCTTCGGCGATGCGCTGGCGGCACTTTTGAGTTTCACTGCTCATAACGTCACCAAAGAGTATTACATCAATGATGCGGGCGCACAGGTTGATGTGTTGGCACAATCTGCCTACTTCCGTTATCTTGAAGCGCTCGGTGAAAACATCGGTGACATCCCAGCAGGGCTTTATCCGGGTGACTATTTAAAACCAGTCGGTGCGGCACTTGCTAGTGAATATGGCGGCAGTTTGCGCGAACCGTTTAAATGGCAAACCATCATCCGCGATAAGACCATTGCCATGATGATGGACATGATCCGCGA
>PLXI01000277.1 GCA_003151375.1 Hyphomicrobiales bacterium | reverse complement strand
TCGGTTCATGCACCAATGGCCGCATTGAAGATTTGCGCGCTGTGGCCGAGGTGGTGCAGGGCAAAAAGGTATCTGAGCGTTTGGCTTATGCCATGATCGTTCCAGGCTCTGGCCTCGTGAAGGAACAGGCAGAAGCTGAAGGCCTCGACAAGATTTTCAAAGCTGCGGGCTTTGAATGGCGCGAGCCTGGCTGTTCGATGTGCCTCGCCATGAACCCAGACCAGTTGAAACCCGAACAACGTGCCGCTTCCACCTCAAACCGAAATTTTGAGGGTAGACAGGGCTATAAAGGCCGCACGCATCTGGTGTCACCTCGCATGGCAGCGGCGGCGGCTTTGGCTGGGCATTTTGTGGATATTCGCCTTTAGAGGTCTTAGTTTTTTTGCATAGCTGCAATGCTTCACTTGCGAGGCAGGCCCAGCCTTTGGCGTGGCAAATCAAACCATTTACTCTAAATGAACGTTCTCAAGATAAGCTCAAATAGTAAGTTTGGGTCAGCGTCAAAAAGACAGGGGCAAATATGAACGGAACAACGGTTACAGCAGACGTAAAGTTTTTACGTCGCGTGTTGGTGGCTCTCGTGGGTTTGACAATTGTGACAGGTGCTCTTGCAGGTTTCACGGCCGTTCACGCCATGAATGTCCAAGCGGCGGAAATTGCCAAGTAATAATTGATTTCGAGTTGAATTTGAAAAGCCGCCAGAAACTGGCGGCTTTTTGCATTTGAGTGCCTGTGGCGAGCCTAGCGGCGGCAAACCAAAACACGGTGTGGATGGTTCCAGTCTGGCACCCATTCAGTGTGGCAGCGTGGGCGGCCCCAGCCATAATTGTAGTCGCCGTAGCCTGCATAGCGGTAGCCGCCGCCATATCCATCATTTATGGAAATGCCAAAGTGTGGTTGGCCATATCCACCAAAGCCAAAACCAAAGCTGTCAGCCTTGGCAGTTGCAGAAAAGCCTACTGCAAGGGTGGCAGCGGCGGCGAGAGCGATCAGGGTCTTTTTCATGGTGCGTTCCTTAGTTTTATTTCAGGGGCTTGATTGCCGATGATGTATGCAGGTTTAGCTACGGCCAACTGAACCGACCCTGAGGCCTTCGTTCATTTTCAATTCATTTTGGGAGAAGCCCGTTCTTGTCGGCCAAGTCTGCAACTTGATTGGAACGGGCGCTAAGGCTAGAAGCGCCCACAAATGGCAAGAAAACACACGATATTTATTGACGGCGAAGCTGGCACCACCGGCTTGCAAATCCGTGATCGGTTGAAAAACCGCACGGATTTAGAGATCGTTTCGATTGCCGCTGAAAAGCGCAAAGATGCCAGTGCGCGGGCCGATTTGCTCAATAGCGTGGATGTATCCATATTGTGCTTGCCCGATCAGGCAGCGGTGGAAGCAGTGGCACTCATCAAAGCCAGCTCCAAAACGCGGGTGATTGATGCCTCATCAGCTCATCGGGTGAATCCCGATTGGGCTTACGGCTTTGCCGAACTGAATAAGGGGCAGCGCGCGAAAATTGCGACGGCAAAGCGGGTCACAAATCCCGGCTGTTGGCCGCAAGGTATGATTGCTTTGGCAAAGCCATTGATTGATGCCGGACTTTTGTCACGCGATGTACCACTGAACTATGGTGGCATTTCTGGCTACACTGGTGGCGGCAAAAAGATGATTGAAGATTATGTGGCCAAGGGAGATGCGGCATCTGAATTCACGCCTTATGGCCTTGGCTTTAATCACAAGCACTTGCCCGAGATGAAATTATACACTGGCACAAAGCATGATGTGTTGTTTCAGCCGGTGGTGGGGGATTTTGCTCAAGGCATGCTGACCACTGTGCCGCTGTTCGCCAGCCAATTGAAGGCGGGAACAACTTTGGAGCATTTGCATGAAGTGGTTGCGGCGCATCATGCTGGCGCGCGCTTTATTGAAGTGGCCCCTCTTGGCGCAGCCGAAGCATTAAATCCTGAAGCGTTGAACAATAGCAACCGTATGCGGCTTTCGCTTCACGGCAACGAAGTGCTTGGGCAGTTTGTGTTGATGGCTATTTATGACAATCTCGGCAAAGGTGCTTCTGGCGCTGCCGTGCAGAATTTGAACATTATGATTGGGGCCGATGAAGCAGCCTCAGTTGATCTGACATAAGGAGAATGAAACATGAAAAAATTTGAAGTGTTGAACGGTGTTGCGGCACCGATGAACGTTGTGAACGTTGACACCGACATGATCATTCCCAAGCAATTTTTGAAAACGATTAAGCGCACGGGCTTAGGCAAATCTCTGTTTTATGAAATGCGCTTTACGCAAGATGGCGTCGAGGTGCCGGGCTTTGTGCTCAATAAGCCAGCTTATCGCAAAGCTGAGATTTTAGTCGCTGGTGATAACTTTGGCTGTGGTTCCAGCCGCGAACATGCGCCATGGGCCTTGCTGGATTTTGGCATTCGCTGTGTGATCTCGACCAGCTTTGCCGATATTTTTTATAACAACTGTTTTAAAAATGGCATTTTGCCGATCAGGGTTACGCCTGAACAGCTGAAGCTGTTGATGGATGATGCTTCACGCGGCGCTAATGCCACGATGACCATTGATCTGCCCAATCAAGAAATTCGTGGACCAGATGGCGGCACGGTGAAGTTTGAGATTGATGCCTTTCGCAAGCATTGTTTGCTCAACGGGTTGGACGACATTGCACTGACGATGGAAAAATCCGATTCTATCTCTGTCTTTGAACAGAAGAATGCGGCTGCTCATCCTTGGGCGTAAGTGATTGACCGCAATCCTCACCACCGTCCTCCCGGTCTTTGGCCTCATCGTTCTGGGCTATATTTTTGCTTGGGCCAAAATTCTTGATGCAACGGCTGGGCGTGGGCTGGGCCTGTTTGTGTTTAACGTCGCCATTCCGGCTTTTCTATTTCGCACTATGGCCACGATGAGTTCGAGCGAAGGTGCACCTTGGGGCTTATGGGCCGCATTTTTTGGTGGTATTGCGATTGCTTGGTTTGCAGCGGCGGTTATTTCCAGAAAGTTTGAAAGTTTAAATTTTTCTGGTGGCGCGTCTGCTTCCATGGCCACTGGCTTTGGCAATGTGGGGTTGCTCGGCGGCCCTTTGGCCATTGCACATTTTGGCGATAGCGTTGGTGTTCCGCTCGGACTCATCCTTTCGATACATTCGCCTATCCTGTGGACGGCGGCAACGCTGCAAAGAGAACTCGCACGCAATGAGGCTGGAATTCATTGGGCTTCGCTGGGTCGCCAGTTGATCCGCAATTTGGGTACGAATGCTATTGTGGTTGCCGTGCTCGCTGGCGTGTTTTGGCATTTCACCGGGCTTGGCCTTCATCCGATTCCAGACAAAACGCTGTCGATGTTGGCAGATGCTTCGGTGCCAACTGCACTATTTGCGCTGGGCGTTTCACTATCGAGTTACTCACTTAAAGGATCGTGGGGCGGCACATTCGCCTTGATCGGCCTCAAAATGTTTTTGGCACCCTTTGTGGTTTTCATTCTCAGTCATTTTGTATTTGTGACACCGCCGCTGTGGAGCAAGATTGCCGTGTTGTTTGCCTCCATGCCCACCGGTGCCAATGCGTTTTTGTTTGCACAACGCAATGAGGAGGCGGTTCCAGCAGTTTCGGGCGCTGTTGCCGCGGGAACCGCACTTTCAGCGGTTACTGCGACTGTGCTGCTCTACCTTATGGATAGTGGGTGGATTTGATGAAGCACTATGATGTGGTGATTGTGGGCGGCGGCATCGTGGGTTCATCCACGGCTTATTATTTACGCAAGAACGGGTTCACCGGCAGCATTGCCGTAATCGAAAAAGACCCGACCTATTCAAAAGCCTGCACGCCCTTATCTTGGGGCGGCATTCGCGGACAGTTTTCAACACCAGAGAACATTTTACTTTCGGGTTTCACGTTGCGCCTCATTCGCGCGTTGAAGCAGGAATTTGGTGCAGACGCAGATATCAGTTTTCGCGAGCAGGGCTATTTGGTTTTGGCGAGTGAAGCTTCGGTTGATACATTGATGGGCAATGCAAAATTGCAAAACTCCATGGGTGTAGACACCGTGGTTTTTGACCACGCCGACCTAAAAAGGAATTTTCCCTATGCCAATTTTGATGGCGTTGCCATGGGCAGTTGGGGACGAACTGGTGAAGGTTGGTTTGATCCTTACGGGTTTCTCCAACTTGTCCGCAAGGGAGCCATTGCCAAAGGCGCTGCTTACATTGCTGATGAAGTGATAGCGATTGATGCAGGTGATAAAGTGAAATCTGTGATACTTAAACTTGCAGGCAAAATCAGCACTGGGGCAGTTGTGAATGCTGCTGGTACATCTGGTGGGGCAGTCGCCACCTTGGTGGGCTTTGATCTGCCCGTCTCTGCCGCCAAACGTTATGTCTATGTGGTGGATTGCCCGGCCGCACCTGAAGAATTTCGTAAAGGCCCAGCTTGGTTCAACACAGACGGGGTTTATTGGCGGCCAGAGGGACGCAATTTTCTATTCGGCTTCACGCCTTCCGATGACGAAGAGCCCCAGATTAAAGATTGGGAAATGGAGCATCACTGGTTTGAGGAAAAAATATGGCCCTCCGTCTATGAGCGCATTCCAGCTTGTGAGACACTGAAAGTGGTGTCGAGCTATGTGGGCCATTATGACTTTAACTGGTTTGATTATAATGGCATAATTGGTCGCCATCCTGCGCTGGAAAACTTCTATTTCGGAAATGGCTTTTCCGGCCATGGCATTCAACAGGGGCCAGCCACCGGCAATGCCTTGGCTGAACTCATTTGCTTTGGTGAATATCGCAGCATCGACTTAAAGGCTATGGGCGTGGAACGCATCGCTGAGAATCGTCCGTTGTTTGAGAAGAATATCTTTTAGGAATTTAACGAGGCCCAAGATGCAAGAAGCTGTTGTAGGAGTCGATGGCTGTCGCGCCGGATGGATTGCAGTGATTTGGACAGATGTGGGGGCGCACTGCGAACTTTTATCGTCATTCTCCAAGGTTCTGTCGGTACATCCGGGTATCATTGCGGTTGATATGCCGATTGGATTACCTCCAAAACATGGCAGAATAGCTGAGCATGAAGCCAGGAGTATTCTCGGCGCTAGACGTTCGAGTGTGTTTTCGACCGTGTCACGCGCAGCCTATGCCGCAAATACGTGGAAAGAAGCGTGTGAGATAAATCTAATAAATTCCGTTCCACCAAAAAAGCTCTCTCAGCAGTCTTTCGCTATCTTTAAAAAAGTGAAAGAGGTAGATGCAGCTATCACACCGGCACTTCAATCGCGAGTAAGAGAAGTTCATCCGGAAGTTATTTTCTATGAAATGAATGATCGTCAACCACTCCATTTTTCGAAGAAAAAGAGAGATGGGGCGAGTGAGCGTGTCAAGCTATTAGAAAGGTCAGGATTTCCTTGGAGTACGCTCGGGCATCCTATCTATTTAAAGAAAAATGTTGCTGATGACGACATCATTGATGCCTGCGCATGTGCTTGGTCAGCAAGACGTATTCTTGAAGGCACGGCCCGATATTATCCGGAAAAAGAAGAGCGAGACGCACGTGGCCTTCTCATGCGCATCCACGCTTAGATTATCCAAACGCTTTGGCCATCATTGCATCCAGCCTTTTGGCGAAAGCCGATGGATCAGCCACCACTTCACCTTCCAACATTGTTGCCTGATCCAGCAGCAAATGTGCCGCATCTTCCACGGCACTTGGGCCTTTGGCTTTTAATGCAGCGGTCAAAGCCGTGATGAGCACGTGGCTTGGATTGATTTCCAACACTGGTGCTGAAATTGCAACGCCGGAATCTTTCTGGCGCGACAGCAATTTTTCTAAGGTTCTATCCATCTGCCCATCATTGACGATGCAGCAAGCCGAATCCGTCAGGCGCTTCGAAGTGCGGACATCAGATACACGCGCACCTAAAGCCTGTTTAAAGGCGGCGATGAGTGCTGCGGTTTCAGGTGTGTCTTTTGCCTCCGGCCTTTTATCTTCGGCGGGTTTGATGGTATCAAGATCGCCCGCACCTTGGCTGACAGATTTAAAGGGCTTGCCTTCAAAGCCCATAGCGGTGCGCACCCAGAATGAGTCAACTGGATCAGTCAGCAATAGAACTTCAATGTCACGCGATTTATAGCCTTCAAGTTGCGGGCTGGCGGCGGCCTTGGCTGCATCTTCGCCTGTCAGATAATAAATTGCAGTTTGATTTTCTTTCAGATCCGCAATGTATTCCTTCAAGCTGATGGAAGCGCGTTTGGTGGATTTAAAGCGCGCCACTTCAAACAGCGCATCGCGGCGTTCCCAATCCTCATAGAGGCCTTCTTTGATAACCGGGCCGAAGGCTTCCCATATTTTTGCAAATGTATTAGCATCGCTTTCGCTCAGTTTCTTCAACTCCTGCAACACGCGGTTGGTAACGGCTTTGCGGATGGCTGCCACATCAGGATTGTTCTGCAACATTTCGCGGCTGAGGTTCAGCGGCATATCTGAGCTATCCACTACCCCGCGCACAAATCTCAGATAGGGCGGAAGTAGTGCCGCATCATCGGCAATAAACACACGCTTTACATAAAGTTTTTGGCGGCCTTTGCGCTCGGGATCGTAAAGATCAAAAGGACGCTCTGCCGGCACATAAAGCAACACGTTATATTCTTGTTTGCCTTCGGCACGGTAATGGAGGGTAAGGGCTGGTGCATCAGATGTGTGGCTGAGTTGGCCGAAGAATTCTTTGTGTTGTTCTGCTGTCACCTTAGATTTGGGCTGCATCCAAATCGCAGAAGCAGAATTGATTTGTTTGGGTGCTTCTTCGCCTTCCCCTGCCAGCATTATGGGGTGGGTGATGTGGTCTGAATAGGTTTTGACCACTTCTTCGATTTTCCATCCTTCTAGATAGTCCAGCGCACCATCGCGTAGATGCAGCACAATGCGTGTGCCGCGCGGGCCTGCATCTGCTTCTTCAACTGTGAAAGTGCCTTCGCCCTTAGAGCGCCAGACGTTGCACGCTTTGGCTCCGGCTTTGCGCGAGAAAACTTCAATTTCGCCAGCCACCATAAAAGCCGAGTAGAAGCCCACACCAAATTGGCCGATGAGTTGTGGCGCATCCTTGGCCTTTTCAACAAACTTCTGCGTGCCGGATTTGGCAATGGTGCCCAAGTTTTCGGTGAGCTCTTTAGCCGACATGCCGATGCCGCTGTCAGCAATGGTCAGTGTTTTGGCTTTCTTGTCGGAGGTAATGGTGATGGCAAGGCCGGCCTCTTGTTCCAGCAGTTGCGGCTTGGCGATGGCCTCATAGCGCAGTTTATCAAGCGCATCAGAGGCATTGGAAATCAGCTCGCGCAAGAAAACATCTCGGTC
This sequence comes from Hyphomicrobiales bacterium, assembly GCA_003151375.1. GTDB lineage: Bacteria > Pseudomonadota > Alphaproteobacteria > Rhizobiales > Aestuariivirgaceae > Aestuariivirga. Next base: position 30 of record PLXI01000277.1, on the reverse strand, counting down.
AGAATAGACCGAATGCACCATCAGGTGCAG
>PLXI01000112.1 GCA_003151375.1 Hyphomicrobiales bacterium | reverse complement strand
GGAGCTGAAAGCAGCGGGCGTTTCGGTTGAATGGAATACGGCCTTACAAGATTTAAAGCAGGATGAAACTCATGTCACCGCCACTTTGTTGAAAGGCGGCAAAAGCCAAACTGCACAATTCCAATATGCCTGTGGCTGTGACGGCGCACATAGCAAAACCCGCGAACTAATAAAGGTCGATTTTTTAGGTGGTACATACAGCCACATTTTTTATGTGGCTGATGTGAAGCTTGTGGCCCAACCGGATGGGGAAGGCCAGATTAATATGGGCGACGATGGTTTTGCGCTGCAATTTCCAATCCGCTCAACGGGCATGAACCGGCTGATTGGCGTCGCGCCTGATGCGGCTGAAAAAATTGAACATCCCACTTTCGCCGATTTACAACACATGCCAGAGCGGTTTTTGAACATTGAAGTGCAGGAAGTGAATTGGTTTTCAACCTATCATGTGCATCACCGCGTTGCTGCGCACTTTAATGTGGGCCGCGTGTTTTTGCTGGGTGATGCGGGCCATGTTCACAGCCCAGTTGGCGGGCAGGGCCTCAATACGGGCTTGGGCGATGCTGTTAATTTGAGTTGGAAGCTGGCGCAGGTTTTGCAAAACCGCGCCGCGCCCGCCTTATTGCAATCTTATGAGCCTGAACGTATTGCCTTTGCCAGAAAGCTTGTGGCCACAACAGACCGCGCCTTCAGCATGATCGTGTCTGGCGGAATTCAGGCGCGCTTAATGCGTAATCTTATTGTGCCATATCTCATTCCCCTGCTGTTGAAATTCGGTGGCTTCCGCCACTATGTCTTCAGAACCATTTCGCAAATCGCGATCAACTACCACGAAAGCCCTCTGAGCCGTGGAAGAGCTGGCGCTATTCAGGCGGGCGATCGTTTGCCCTTTGTTGCTTCACTGGATAATTTCAAATCGCTGCGAACGATTGAGTGGCAGGTGCATGTTTTTGGTGAGGCCTCGCCTGAATTGTCAGCCCTCTGCAAGCGGCTTGGACTAGCACTTGTCACCTTTGGGTTCACACCAGATGCCATGGCAGCGGGGTTTGCTAAGGATGCACTCTATCTCATCCGCCCAGATGGCCATGTGGCCTTTGCTTCACAAATCCAAAATGCTGAAGCCCTGCAGGAATATCTCTCGGCAAGGCAGATTGTTTTGCGTTAAATTCTTCCGCGCTCCACCAGCAGTTTCACCACTTCTTCTGCTGCCTCTTCTGGCGAACTCAACCCCGTATCCAAACGCAGCTCTGCCGCATCGGGTTGTTCATAGGGTGACGAAATGCCTGTGAAGTTTTTAAGTTCGCCACGTCTGGCCTTGGCGTAGAGGCCTTTCACATCGCGTTTTTCGGCTTCAGCCAAAGACGTATCCACAAAGATTTCCATGAATTCGCCTTCGCCCAAAAGTTCACGCGCCATTTGCCGCTCGGCTTTGAAGGGCGAGATGAAGGATACGAGTGTGATCAACCCAGCATCGGTCATCAGCTTGGCCACTTCACCCACGCGGCGGATATTTTCGACACGGTCAGCATCGGTGAAGCCCAAGTCGCGGTTGAGGCCATGACGCACATTATCGCCGTCTAACAAATAGGTCAGCCGCCCACGCGCTTGCAATTTCTTCTCAACCAGATTGGCGATGGTGGATTTACCAGCACCTGACAAGCCCGTGAACCACAGCACTGTTGGCTTTTGTTGCAGCAAAGCGCCACGCGAGGACTTGTTCACATCCATCGCTTGCCAATGAATGTTGGCCGCACGACGCAGCGCAAAATTGATCAGGCCAAAACCAACCGTGTTGTTGGTGAAGCGGTCAATGATGATAAAGCTGCCCAGGGTTTTATTTGTCGCATAAGGCTCAAACGCTAATGGCCCATTCAGTTCCAAATTACACAATCCGATTTCATTCAGCGACAGAGTTTCTGTGGCCTGATGCTCCAGTGTATTGACGTTGACTTTGTATTTCAGCTTGTCCAATGCGCCGGGCAAAGTCTTGGTTGCTGATTTGATCAGATAAGCGCGGCCAGGCAGCATCGGCTCATCACCCATCCACAAAACTTGCACTTCAAATTGGTCAGACACTTCAACAGGTGATTGCGCCGCACAGATCACATCACCACGGCTGGCATCAACTTCATCAGCGAGAGTCAAAGTGATCGCCTGTTCAGCTTGCGCCTCTGCCAAATCACCATCTTGAGTGACGATGCGCGTCACCGTGCTTTGCTTGCCCGATGGCAAAATCTTCACCTTGTCGCCAGTTTTCACGGTCCCCGATGCGATGGTTCCAGCAAAGCCACGAAAGTTTTGATCAGGCCTATTCACCCATTGCACAGGCAGGCGGAAAGGTTTTGTCTTTGCGTCATCGCCAACCGGAACAGTTTCTAAGTGCCCCATCAATGTCGGGCCCTGATACCACTGCATCTGGGCCGATCGCTCAATCATATTGTCGCCCAAAAGGGCTGAGACGGGGATGACTTTTATCTCAGAGGTCACGCCAAGTTCGGCAGCGAATTTGCGGTAATCCGCCTCGATCTTTTCAAATGTCTCGCGTGAATAACCCACCAAATCCATCTTGTTGATGCACAATACGAGATGGCGAATGCCCAGCAACTTGCAGATAAAACTATGCCTGCGCGTTTGGGTGAGAACGCCTTTGCGCGCGTCAATCAGAATGATGGCAAGTTCAGCAGTCGATGCGCCAGTTGCCATATTGCGCGTATATTGTTCATGGCCGGGCGTATCGGCCACAATGAATTTGCGCCGCGCTGTGGTGAAGGCGCGGTAAGCGACATCAATGGTGATGCCCTGTTCGCGTTCGGCCGAAAGCCCGTCCACGAGCAAAGCAAAATCTAAATTGCCGCCTTGCGTGCCAAGCTTTTTGGAATCAGCTTCAAGTGCGGCCAATTGATCTTCGAACAGCATTTTGGATTCGTAAAGCAAGCGGCCAATCAACGTGCTCTTGCCATCATCAACTGAGCCACAAGTGATGAAGCGCAGTAAATCCTTTTGCTCCTGTTCAGCGAGGAAGGTATCAACATCGCCACCGGAGAATTCAACAAAGCGGGTCATCAGAAATACCCCTCTTGCTTCTTCTTTTCCATGCTCTGCGAAGCGTCTTTGTCAATCACCCGGCCTTGGCGTTCAGATGAGGTGGCCACCAGCATTTCCTCAATAATGTCATTGAGTGAAGTGGCTTCAGATTCAATCGCACCCGTCAGCGGATAACAACCCAATGTACGGAAACGGATTTTCTTCATCATGGGCTTTTCACCCGGATGCAGCCTCATGCGAGCATCATCCACCATAATCAGTTGCCCATCGCGCTCCACCACAGGCCGTTCAGCCGCAAAATACAAAGGAACAATGGGGATATTTTCACGCGCGATATATTGCCAGATGTCTAACTCGGTCCAATTCGACAAAGGAAACACACGGATGCTTTCGCCCTTGTTCTTGCGCGCATTGTAAAGGTTCCACAATTCGGGCCGTTGGTTCTTTGGATCCCAGCGATGCTTGGTGTCGCGGAACGAAAAAATGCGCTCCTTGGCGCGGGATTTTTCTTCATCGCGGCGCGCCCCACCAAAGGCGGCGTCGAAGCCGTATTGATCCAACGCCTGTTTGAGGCCATCCGTCTTCATGATTTGCGTGTGCAGCGCTGAGCCATGGTCAAACGGATTGATATTTTTCGCCACACCTTCGGGATTGATGTGAACAATAAGTTCAAGCCCTAAGCGCCTTGCGGTTTCATCGCGCATGGCAATCATGTCGCGGAACTTCCAACGCGTATCCACATGCATCAGAGGAAATGGCGGCTTGGCCGGATAAAACGCCTTCATTGCCAAATGCAACATCACGGCGCTGTCCTTGCCGATTGAATAAAGCATCACCGGCTTTTCGCACTCGGCCGCCACTTCGCGGATGATGTGGATGCTCTCGGCTTCGAGTTTTTGTAAATGCGTGAGACGGTCTGTTGCGATCATTGGTCGTGCCTTTGGTTTTTGCCCAGCAATCCAGGCTCTCACTTTGTCCATGGTTTTGGCAGACGGGCTGCGGCCACCACGCAAATCAAACACGAAATTAGGATCAGCAAGGGCATTTTTGCCTAAAACGCTGGGATCTGTGGCTGAATTCGCCAAAAACTGCTCGATTTCGCTTAAGAATATAGAAGAAGTACTGCTCATAATAGGTAATTTCCTATCACAATACTCCGGTCGTGTCAAAATCCTATTTTGAAACGCCTCAATAATTCGGATGAGCTTATCTTTATTTCCAGCTATCTGCACCGCAACAGGAGATTGCCGCCGATGAACCGTCTTTTACTTGTTTGTATTGCCATCGCTACTTTCGCCACCTCAGCAATTGCGCAAGTCAAAATGGATGGCACATTCAAGGCCAGTCAAGCTTGCCCGGCGGTTGTCTCTATCAAAAAAGGCACGAACCCAGACAACGCATCGGTTGGTGTTGGCCAGACCTATAATTTGCTCGGCAAAAACAAAGATGATGCCACGCATTATTGGATTGAAGTGCCACAAGCTGATCCGCATCAGCGCTGGGTGGAAATCTCGTGCGGCTCGGTTTCGTCGGCACAAGCCACCGCCGCAAAGCCGCAAGATAGCCAAGATAGCAATGTTGCCGTCAATACGGATAAAGGCACAGTGAAGCCAAAACCCCAGTCGCGTGGCTTTGGCGGCAAGGCCCCTTATTATGCTTTTGCTCTGTCATGGGAGCCTGCATTCTGTGAAGCCATGCGTGACAAGGCCGAATGTAAAAATGAAACACCTCGCTCTTGGGAAGCTTCACATTTCACTTTGCATGGCCTTTGGCCACAACCGTTCCGCAACCAATTCTGCAATGTTGATCCAAAATTGGCAGCCCTTGATGACCAGCATCAGTGGGATGCTTTGCCAGAGCCGCAGCTTTCAGCCCAAACCAAACGGACTTTGGACCGCGACATGCCCGGCACACAGTCCAACCTACAGCGCCATGAATGGATCAAGCACGGCACCTGCTATCCCGGCACGCAAGGTGCAGATGGCTATTTCTCTGATGAAATGGAGCTGGCAGATGAAGTCAACGCGTCGGCCGTTCAAAAGCTTTTCGTCGCAAACATCGGCAAACAAGTTTCAGCCGCGCAAATTCGCGCCGCTTTTGATCAGTCTTTCGGCCAAGGCACTGGCGAGCATGTGCAGGTGGAATGTGACAAGCAGGGCAGACTGGCAGGCTTCACCATGAATCTGCGTGGCGACATTCCCTCAGGCGTTACATTGCAAACCATGTTGCTGGCTGGCGATAGCGCCCGCAATAAATGTGATGGCGGCTTGGTGGATGCGGTTCACTAAATAGCGCCGGTCAGTTCACCTCAACGATGAGTTCAAATGTGACTTTAGAAAACCGTCACGTTTGATCTGAAATATCACGTGAATGACTTTCGTGCCGTCAGGCATATCCACTTCATCACGTTGATCAATCAATTTTCCACCGATCTTTTCCATCGCTCGACGTGAACGCAAATTCGTTTCTCCAACCCGAAAATTGACCGTGTCGACGAAACGAAATGCGTGGTTGAGTAACAGTGCTTTGACTTCGCTATTGGTGGCACCGCCCCAATAAGAGCGAGCCAGATAAGACCAGCCGATCTCAACTATGCCGGATGCCGGATCGCTTATATTGTAGCGCGATGATCCAATGATTGCGCCGCTGGCTTTGTCTATGACGACCATGGCCCCGCCTGAAGCAATAGACTCGTCAAACAACTGTTGGAATACGGGACGCTGGTATCGGTTCGATGCTGGATGCAGGGCCCAGACCAGCGGGTCTGAGGCCACCGCATAAAGGCCGTCAAAATCATTTGCAGCAAGCGGGCGCAGGCGCACCGTTTTGCCTTCAAGACGTGGCTGCTTGTAGAACACGACCATTTCCGCTCCACAGATTTCCGCAGCCAATGTAGCAATCCGCTTTGCGGCCTCACGCATTTGGTTTTCATCCACCGTTAAGGCCACGCGTAAATGGCCGGCAGCAGACGTGCCGAAGCTTTCACCCGGCATGGTGACAACTTGCTTTTCGCGCAAAAGTCGCAACGCGAATTCATTGCCAGAAAGTCCAGTTTTGCGCACATCCACCATCACAAACATGCCGCCTTCAGGCATATGAGCCGAAACGCGGTTGCTGCTGCCCAGGCCCTCAATCAGCGCCTTGCCGCGCGCCACATAAAGTTGCTGCATATGTTCGGTTTCGTTGAATTCATGAGACAACGCAAAAGCTGTCGCATCCTGCAAAAACGGCGGTGAACCAAATAACAAAGTTTCAGAAACCGGAATAACTTTGTCGCAAAATTCTTTTGATGAAGCAATCCAGCCTGCACGAAAGCCGGGCAGGGCATGAGACTTTGATATGGATGAACATACGATCACACGGTTTTCCAATGCCTTATCAAAGAACGGTGAAAAGAATTTGGTGCCCCCATGGATCAGCGTGGCATAAACTTCATCCGACACGATCCATAAATCATGTTTCACGGCCAGTGCGGCAATGGCGCGAATTTCGCTCTCGGTAAAAACTGCTCCCGTTGGATTGCTGGGTGAGTTTAATAAAATCGCGCGGGTGAGCGGTGTGATGGCCGCAGCAATGGCCGCCAGATCAGGATGAAAGCCGCGGTCAGCGTCTAGTTTTACACGAACCGGAATGCCGCCAGGTGCAGACACCACGGCCTCATAAGTTGCATAATAAGGATCAAGCAAGATCACTTCATCTCCCGGCTCGATCACCGACAGAAAAGCCACGGCCAAAGCTGTCTGCGTGCCAGGCAAAAACAAAAACTGATGAGGCGCAATCACGCGGCCAGTCTGCTTTGTATAATGCGCCGCCAGTGCTTCCAGCAAAGGCGCCTCGCCATTACCCCCAGAATAACGCGTGCGGCCTGCTTTCATTTGTTGAGCGGCCACATCAATGATGGCGGGTGCTGGTGGCAGATCAGGCTCGCCGATAGAAAGGAAAATCAGTTTTTCGCCCGCCTGGCGGCGCCGCTTACCTTCAAAATGCACCGCCCATTTATCTGAGCCGAGGCCCGCAACGCGGTCAGTAATTTTGGCAAAGCGCATGAATAGGTCCAATCGAAACGGCGTGTTTTAACTACCGCATAGCCTTAAGCCTCTAATTTGTTCAAAGCCATGCGTGTAAGGGCCACATAGTCTGTCTTGCCTGAGCCCAACAGCGGTAATTGTTCCACTGGCACAAACACTTTTGGTATTATTAAGTCAGTGGCTCCCTGTTGTTTCATGCCGTCGCCCAAGTGCTTGCGATCTGGTTTTGGTGCAGTGGTGAACAACACCAGCTGCTCGCCCTTGCGCTTGTCCGGCACTGCAACAACAGCATTGGCCGCATCGGGATAAACGGCTTGCACCATGCCCTCAACCGCGGTGAGTGAAACCATCTCACCAGCGATTTTGGCAAAGCGCTTGGCGCGGCCTTGAATGGTGACATAGCCCTCCTCATCAATCTTCACGATGTCGCCTGTATCATACCAACCGCCCGCAGGCGCTTCGATCACGCCGGGATTATCAGCGCGCAAATAACCCAACATCACATTTGGCCCCTTGATGAGAAGTCGTCCGCCTTCGGCAATGCCTTCAACAGGCTCAATGCGTGATTCCATGCCATCAAAAATGCGGCCCACGGTTCCGGTTTTAAAGTGCATCGGTGTGTTGGCCGAAACCACGGGAGAGCATTCGGTGGCACCATAACCTTCAATGATACGAAGGCCATATTTATCCATCCACATCTGGCGTGTTTCCGGTTTCACCCGTTCAGCCCCACCCACCAATATGCGCACCGATTGGAAATCGTAAGGATGCGCCGTCTTGGCATAATTGGTGAGAAAAGTGTCGGTGGAAAATAACACTGTGGCTTCCGTGTCATAAACCATCTCTGGCACAATCTTGTAATGCAATGGCGATGGATAGAAGAATGATTTGCAGCCATTAAACAACGTCAACATCGTTGCGAGAAAACCAAAGGCATGGAACATCGGCAACGCGTTAAAGAATATATCGGTGGGCATAAAGGCAATGCGCGTGCAGGTTTGAACAATGTTGCTGACTAAATTTCTATGCGAAAGCACAACACCCTTGGGAAGACCCTCAGAGCCTGATGTGAACAACACCACTGCTGGCGAATTTGGGTTGCCCAATGCACCATTGCGTCCAAGTGTTTGCGCAACGAACAAGCGCGACACTAACCCACGCAATTTGTCCAACGTTCCGACTTTGCCGCGAATGTCTTCGAGATAAACGATGCGTGCATTGCGCGCGAGAACTTTCACATCTTCTTCCATCTCCGCCACTTCAATAAACTTGCGACTGGTGATGATGGTGCGAACTTGTGCTGCCGTGCAGGCAGCCGACATATTGATGGCACCTGTCGAAAAGTTGAGCATGGCTGGCACACGCCCAAAGGCCAAAAGGCCGAAAACCGTTACTGGCGTTGCGTTAGCACTGGGCAACAATACGCCAACATATTTTTGATTGGGCGTTTCCGCCGCCAATTTGCGGCCAAGGATTAAGCTGCCCAAGATGAAGCGATTGTAATTCATCGGCACGCGTTGAATATCTTCGAGAATGATGTGCTTGCCGCCGTGGTCGCGCCGCGCGTCCAGCAAAGCTTGCCATAGAGTGAGCTCAATGTTGGTGGAGCGGAACATCATGTTCGTCATCACGGTGTATAGCTGCTCAGCCTGATGCTCGCGCAAAATCGGGCCCGCCAAGTCCTTTGGGCTATCAAGTTTAACAGGTGGCATGAAGGTTAGCGTGATCTTTGGAAACCAGCGTAGCTTTAGTTTTCCGCGCATGCGTGAGAAGGGTGAATAAATAGCGCCCTCTATGCGCAACGGCAGAATTTGTGCTTGCGCCATTTGTGCAATCGCGGCTGGGCCTTCATAAATTTTCATCAAGCCGCCTGTGGTGGTGCGCCGCCCTTCCGGGAAAATCACCACGCGCTGATTGCGCTTTAAGCGGTTCACCAATTCGCGCAAAGCCATCGGATTGGTGGGATCAATCGGGCACAAATCAAACAGTGCAAAGGCTGGCTTCACCCACCAGGTTTTGGCAATAAAGCTATTCACGGCAAAAGCTGCCCGTCCCGGCAAAAAGGCGGAGAGGAGTGGACCATCAAGATACGAGCTATGATTGGCCACAATTAAAGTTCTTTTGCCTGAGGCCTGATAATGTTCCATGCCTCTTACTTCAATACGGTAAAGCAGCCTGAACAAAAAGCGTGCGGATGAGGCCAATAGAGTTTGCGGCATGTAATAAGCCAGCCAGACAACAATGCCCAGATTAGCAATGCCCAACCACAGATAAAGCCCTGCAACCGAAAGCCCCGCCTTCAACAGCAGGCCCGATACAATCGAAGCCACCACCATGAAAACTGCGTTGACGATGTTGTTGGCGCCCACAATGCGCGCTCTGGCATAATAGGGCGTGCGCGCTTGCATCATGGCAAACAATGGCACGACAAAAAGCCCCGACATGAAAGCAATTCCACCAAGATCGACCATCGCATGCCAACCGGAAAAATGCGTGAACATGTCGGCGGGCGAAGCGGGTGCCGCTTCTGTAAAGATCGATCCAAAACTGCTGCCGGAAAAATACAGATCAAATGTGAAAGCCGACAGTAACAATGCAGCTAGCGGCACATAGCGCACCGTGATCCGTCCTTTGAGAATGCGGTTACAGGCTGCAGATCCCAAACCAACGGCCAAGCTGAAGAGTGCCAAGATTATTGTGGAAGCCGCAAGATTGGCATGCAGCACGTCTTTGGTGAAGGGCTGGATTTGCGACAAGAACACCACACCCAAAAGCCAGAACCACGAAATACCCAAGATTGAAAGCCACACATCGCGCCTTGCCATTGCGGCTTTCACCGTTATCCAGGTTTCCTGCGGCAAATTCCAATTGATCTTCATATCAGCTTGCGCTGGAGGTGCAGGTGGCATGAACCAGGTGGCAACATATCCCACCACCGCAAGACCGATCATCACGAAGGAAACAAAAAATCGCCCGAAGCCGGCAGTAATAAAGAACGTGCCAAACAACATGCCCATCAATATGGAAATGGCCGTGCCGCTTTCTATCAGGCCATTGCCGCCCAATAACTCATTCTTGTTCAAATGCTGTGGCAGGAAAGAATATTTGATTGGACCAAAGAATGTGGATTGCGTGCCAGCCAGAAAAACACAGAACATTTGCAGCGTGATGTTCTCGGTATAAAGGGAATAGCTGGCAATGGTGATTAAGCCGATTTCCAACAATTTAATGCGCCGCGCCAAAAAGGACTTATCAAACTTATCAGCCAATTGCCCAGCCAAAGCCGAAAACAAAAAGAACGGCAGAACCAGCAGCGCCGCCAAAGTGGAATTGGCCGATTCAGGGTCTTTGACTACAGTGTTCAGCGCACCATAAATATAAAGTGTTGAAAGCGACAGGCGAAAGGCGTTGTCATTAAACGCACCAATGGATTGGGCCACAAACAACGGCAGAAAGCGCTGCTTTGTCAGCAGTGAAAATTGACTGTGTTCGGCCATGGGCGATATTTCCTCAAAAGCTCTTTTTTCTTAGATAGCTGCGTTAAGCAGTTGACGCACCTTTTTTTCTGTCTCGTCATGTGCGGCGCACAAAATTCGCGCTCCTGCAGCGCGTAATTGCAAGAGGCGTTGGGCAGAAGTCGAAAAGCCGATGAACTGCACTTGGTTTTCCAATCCTGCCACCACATCGCTCACATTATCACCAATGAAGATGATGTTTTTGCGTGGTAAACCACTGGCTGCAATGGCGCGAGACAGGATAGCCGATTTGTGCCCGCCACCTTCTGCGCCGAATGCGAGCTGCGAGACAGACTCCCACATATCGGCTTGGCGCAGACGCATTTCTGCAGCCAGGCGAAAATTGGCCGTAGCAATGCCAAGCCGAGCGTGGCCAGCAAAACTGTTCAGCAATTGGCAAGCACCTTTTATTGGGGTGGATTTTAGATCATTTTGCAAGGCTTGTTCTAAGCCAGTCAGATATTCCTGCGTGATGGTTTCAGCCTCTTGCGGTGGCAAGCGGCAGCGCATAACAATCTCGCCCACGATCTCTTCATCATTGCGGATCTTGTAACTGTTCCAATCGCGCGAAAGTTT
>PLXI01000025.1 GCA_003151375.1 Hyphomicrobiales bacterium | reverse complement strand
CGCCAGTCTCACACGTCTAGGTTCGCCCTTTCCACGGCACGAGAATCTTTTCAAGGTGGCGCAAGCCGTAAGAGAATGAAAACGCGAGCAACGCAACAAGCCCAATTCCCATAAAAACTACATCCGTCGCCAGAAAATGTGATGCAGACATGATCATAAAACCAATCCCGCGGGTGGCTGCAATCAGCTCGGCTGCTACCAATGTGCTCCAGCCCACGCCAACTGCAATGCGCGTTCCAGTGAGGATTTCGGGCAAAGCACTGGGCAGGATCAGGTGCCTGAACAACTGCCACTGATTGGCACCCAAAGACAGACAGGCATTAACATGCTCTCGTGAAGCGCTACGCACGCCCGCCTGTGCCGCAAGACAGATTGGTGCGAACATCGCGAGTGCGAGCAAAGTTATTTTTGAAGTTTCACCTATGCCCAGCCAAATGATCATCAACGGTAAATACGCCAGCGGCGGCAGTGGCCAATAAAACTCTATCGGCGGATCGAAAACCCCTTTGATCCAAGGGCTGAGGCCCATCAGAATACCAATAGGCACTCCCAAAACAAAAGCGATGGCACCGGCAGTTGCGATTCTTAGAAGGCTGGCTGAAATATGCGCCCATAGGCTGGCATCTGCATAGCCATTGCTAAAGACCGCCACGAACTGTCGCCACACTTCACTGGGGCTTGGCAGAAACAGCGGGGCTACAAGATGATTTTCTGTAGCCAACCACCAGGCCAAAACAAACACGACAATGGTGATCAGGCTGACAATCTTGGCAATATATTGCCCACCTACAGCACTGTCGCTCACCAGCGGGGCAGCAATTTCGTGAGGTGCCACAGCTGATATAAAGTTTTGAGCTTGGATTTCAGACATTAGCGAAGGCCTTCTGTGGTGTTGCTTGAACAATTTCGGTCTTGTGGATGAGGTCGCGCAACTCTTCGCGAAGACTGTTGAACGATGGGCCTTTTCTGATACTGCTCCAGTCCATGCCCCCAATGTATTGGCGTATAAAATCGGCGTTATAGCGTGCAATGATGCGGCCCGGCCTTGGCGACATCACAATGATACGTGTACCCAGACAAAGGGCTTCTTCGATAGAGTGCGTAATGAGAAAAATTGTCTTGCCGGTTCGCCTCCAAACGGAAATCAGCAGCTCCTGCATCTGCTCGCGCGTTAAGCTGTCGAGTGCGCCAAATGGTTCATCCATCAGGAGTATTGAGGGATCAGTTGCTAGTGAGCGTGCGAGGCCGACACGTTGGCGCATACCGCCAGAAAGTTCATAAGGCGCTTGATCGGCAAATTCCGTCAGACCCACCAAATCCAAAAGCGCCCGTGCTCGGTTCCTTGCTTCAGTTTTCGTCAAGCCCGCAAAAATAAGGCCAAGAGCCACGTTATCAATAACGGATTTCCACGGCAGCAATGTATCTTTTTGGAAAACGACGCCACGGTCCGAACCGGCCTTATTGACCAGCTTGCCGTTGAGTTTGATGCTGCCTTGCCTGATGGGCAGAAATCCTGCGATAGCATTGAGCAAAGTGGATTTGCCACAACCCGAAGCACCAAGTGCCACGACGATTTCACCTTTTGCAATCTCTAATGACACACGATCAAGGGCATGAATGAAGTTGCCCCTCTTGCCAGAGAAATAAACCGATATGTTTTCAACTTGCAGCATTTTCTGTTCCAAAAATATGTGGTGGCGCCAGAGAGCAACGCCACCACATCGTTACGAAGTGCCAAGTGGGAGGAACTGCCTAGCATTCGTGTGTTCGATTTCCTGTTATTGCACGGCCTTCGGAAGATACTCAGAAGTCACAAATGCGGCATAGCTCGGAAGAACGTCGGTGATTTTTCCTTGATCCTTCAAAAACTGGGCCGTTGCCTTCAACACTTTGGCCGCACCGCTGTTGTCACCGCCAGCGAGCCACTTGTCAGTCCCTTGGTCTGCAACGCTTGGCAGAGAAAGATTCTTAAGTTCAGAGGCCTGATTGGCAGGCGTTCCACCCAGCAATTTTGCTAGAGCCTTAGCATTGTCAGAATTCTCCGACCATGCTGCCTTGTCTTTTTCAAATGACTCCGAATATTTATTGATCACTCCAGCAAATGTTTTGAGAAATTCTGGATCTTCTTTGGCAAATTTGCTGGTTGCTACCCACGCCGAAAAGGTAGGAGCACCGCGATCAGCAACCTGTTTTGAGGTGAGAAGAACTTTGCCGTTCTTCTTCAATTCAGTGAGAGCGGGGTCCCACACAAAGGCGGCATCCAAATCGCCACGGCTCCAAGCAGCAACAATTTCAGGCTGTGGAATAGCGAATACCTGTGCATCTTTCTCAGCGATATTTTCCTGCTTGAGCACCGACAAGAGCTGATAATGATCGGTTGACACTGGGGCAGCAGCCAGCTTTTTGCCCTTTAGGTCGGAAGGTTTTTCGATGCCAGAGCCATTGCGAACGATTAAGGCTTCATCATCGCCAGAGCTTGAGGACAAATAGAATGCCTTAACATCGAGACCACGGCTGGTTGCCGCCGCAAATGGGCTGGAGCCAACCTCGCCAATCTGCACATCGCCAGAAGCAATGGCCGCAAAGATTTCGGCACCCGAATTGAATTTCCGGAAGTCGATATCGTAACCGGTGGCTTTGGCAAATTCACCATTGGCAATTGCAACGCTGGAAGGCAGCGCATCAGTTTGATAGGCTATAACAACCTTCTTGGCGTCAGCAAAGCCACTGGCGGGAAATGCAGCGACGGCGGAAGCAAGGCTAATGGCGATAAGTGTTCTGCGGGTAAGTGACATTTGAAATTCCTGTCCGTTAAATGATCTGGCGTACCACTGAAGATCGGCACGGGCGCACCGTTTGTGCCACTTCAAATTTCACGATCTCGATCGGGAATACAAATGAGCAATACTAAAATGAGCCAGCAAGCCGGCTCATGTGTTGAGTGGTATTTATTTGAAAAGCAATCTCACCAAAACGGTGCGCTAGCCAAGTATATTATACGACACCGCATCAATTCCAGAGATCGCTGTACGCTGCGTGAGTTTATGAAGCACAGATATCATATGATCCACCTCCGCGCAGGTATTGTAGAAAGCCAAAGAAGGCCGCACCGTGGCTTCAAGCCCAAAGCGCCGCAAGATAGGCTGAGCGCAATGATGCCCGGCCCTAACGGCTATACCTTCTTTGTTGAAGGCATTGCCAACTTGTTCGGTGGTGAATCCATCAAGCACAAAAGATAGCACACTGGCCTTATCTTGCGCTGTGCCGATCAATTTCAAGCCCCTGATGTCCCTCATGTGGGCCGTCGCATAGTCCAACAGGAAGTGTTCGTATTGCGCGATGGCGGGTAGGCCAAGTCGCATGACGTATTCCAATGCTGCACCAAGTCCGACGGCATCAGCGATGTTGCCTGTTCCCGCTTCAAATCGGCTGGGGGCATTCTGATATTGGGTATTTTCAAATGTAACATCGGAAATCATATTGCCGCCACCTTGCCAGGGCTGCGTGTTATTCAGGATCTTTTCCTTGCCATAAACTACGCCAATGCCTGTGGGGCCGAAAATTTTGTGACCTGAGAAAACGAAGAAATCCGAATCCAGTGCTGCCACATTTACCGGGATGTGGGAGACTGACTGGGCACCATCCACGAGTGTCAAGGCACCTGCAGCATGGGCGAGATCGACAATCTGCTTCACCGGCACAACTGTACCCAGCGCATTGGACACTTGCGTGATGGAGACCAGCTTGGTGCGCGGGGAAAGTAGTTTGATGTATTCCTCCAGGATCACTTGTCCACGCTCATCAACGGGAATGACCTTGAGCACGGCCTTTTTGTCGGCACACAGAAGCTGCCATGGTACGATATTGGCGTGGTGCTCAAGATGCGAGACGATGATCTCATCACCCTCGCCAATGTTTTGGCGGCCCCAACTTTGTGAAATGAGGTTGATGCCTTCAGTTGTGCCGCGCACGAAAATGATTTCATTAACGGAACGGGCACCAAGAAACTTGCGTACGGTTTCGCGCGCGTGTTCATAAGCATCAGTTGAACGGCGCGCGAGCTCATGGGCCGCGCGGTGGATGTTGGAATTTTCATGTTCGTAGAACTGCTTTATGCGGTCGATCACGACGCGCGGCTTTTGCGTTGTCGCGGCATTGTCGAACCACACAAGCGGCCGCCCGTTCACACGCTCTTGCAGGATAGGAAAGTCCTGACGGACCAAGTTCACGTCAAAATGGTTTTGCTCTGGCTGCGAGATACCCAAAAATTCGCTGGGCAATTGCTGCACATGAGCATGCAAGGCAAGTGGGCTACGTTGCAGGAAATAGTAAGCTGCGGTACCGCCATCCACGGGCAATTGCGGCACAATCGCTTTGTTAAAGGGCTCAGCTGCTGTGACGACGGGGACCGAGTCCACTGCATGAAGATTGCCGATCGGAGCTGCGGCGCGTTTGGCTTGCGGAACGGCAAGCGAGGTCGGTGCATGTTCTGCACCTTCTGGCGCGCGAAACATCTGGTTGGCTAAGTCTTGCAGTTTTTGCGCGTCGACAGGCCCTATCGGCAGATCACTTATACTCATGGAACTTGCCCGTTTCGGCATTGTCTAAGACAGCAATGGCATCGTCGGTAAGCACCGCGAGCGAGCAGTAAAGCGAAACAAGATAAGACGCGATGGCCTTGTGGTTGATACCCATGAATCGGACTGACAGGCCCGGGCTTTGCTCGCCCGGCAGGTTGGGTTGATAGAGGCCAACAATACCTTGGCGGCTTTCGCCTGTGCGCAGCAAGATGAATTTGGTCTTACCATTTTCATGCGGCACTTTGTTGGATGGGATCAGTGGAACTCCGCGCCAAGTGATGAACTGCGACCCAAAAAGCGAGACGGTGGGCGGCGGCACACCACGACGTGTACACTCACGACCAAAAGCGGCAATGCCTGCAGGATGGGTGAGGATGAAGCCCGGCTCTTTCCAGACCTTAGAAATCAGAGCATCAAAATCATCAGGTGTTGGAGCACCAGTACGCGTAGAAATCCGTTGTTCCGGTGTGACCGAATTGAGCAAGCCATATTCTTTGTTGTTAATGAGCTCACTTTCCTGCCGTTCTTTGATGGATTCAATGATCAGGCGGAGTTGTTCACCAGTTTGGCTGTAAGGGCTCGAATAGAGATCAGACACGCGGGTGTGCACATCGAGTACGGTATTGACCGCACTCAACATATATTCACGTGGATTGGCCTCATAATCCACAAAAGTTTGCGGCAGAACACGCTCATCGCGGTCCGAGCAATCGACATCGATGCTGGTGCCTTCCTTGACCCGGTTAACACGGTATATGCCAGCCTCAACAGGAACCCAGTGCAGTAACTTTGTCAGCCAACGCGGGCTGATACTGCCCATTTGCGGCACGGTTTTAGTGGCATTGGCAAGTTGCCGTGCAGCGACATCTCCTAAGGCGGTGTGTGGAACCAGTTCATCAGCCATTTAATATATTCTCCGGTTCAAATTTGTTGCGTCTTTGCTTGAGTGATGTTGTTGCCTGGCGGCACGGAATGGGTGAGCCAGACATTGCCCCCAATGGTCGATCCTTTGCCGATGGTGATCCGGCCCAACACCGTGGCGCCTGCGTAAATCACGACATCATCTTCAAGTATTGGGTGCCGCGGTAGGCCCTTGACGAGCGAACCATTTGGCGATTGTTCGAAGCTTTTTGCCCCAAGCGTCACACCTTGATAGAGCCGCACATTGCGACCGATGATGGCAGTTTGACCGATCACCACGCCAGAGCCATGATCAATAAAAAAGCCTTCGCCAATGGTGGCGCCGGGGTGGATATCGATGTTGGTCATTTCGAGGGCGATGTCGGCAATGAGTCGGGCAATCAGATGCGCACCACGCAAATAGAGCTCATGGGCAAATCGGTGATAGATGATGGCAATTGTTCCGCGATAACAGAGCAGCACTTCAGCAATGCTTTCTGCTGCTGGATCGCCATTATAAGCGGCACGAAAGTCGCTCACCAAAATATCGCGGATGTCTGGCAATTTTTCATTGAAGGCAGCAGTGATAGCCTCAGAGCGTAATTTAAGCTGCGTGTCGTCTTTGCGATCAGCAAGATCAAATTGCAGGCTGCGAGCCACTTGTTCGCCAAGTCGGGGCAGTGCCTCATTGAGACAGCCAGCAACAAATATGTCGACACTTCCATTCGGAAATATCGCTTGTCCGTAATGCGTAGGGAAAAGTGCCGCACAAAGTTTGTCGAGCACGAAATGAAGAGTTTCCCGCGAAGGCAGATCATAAACAAGGCCCTTGTGGCGAATGTTGTGGGATTGCTCACGCGAATGGCGGAGCCGGGAGACGGTATCCGTGATCTTACTCCTCGTTGTTGTCTGAATTGGGAATGACGCGATGATTGCAGACATGACAGTAATTTCCTTATTGAGTTTTCAATAAGGGCGACAAGGGCGTTCTTTGCGTGATGAAAATTCAAACGACAATTTAGAAATATTGAAACCAGCGCCGTAGCCAAAACCAAACGATAAAAAGGGGCGGTGAAAACCATCGCCCCTTTTTGTTTCTCTATCAGAGAGCTTAAGCGGCCTCGACAAGTCGTGGCCGAGAAGTTGCGCTTGCTGCGGCTTGTAGGGCCTGATTGATATCGGCAATGATGTCATCTGGATGCTCAATGCCAATGGAAAGGCGAATGTAACCAGGTGTCACGCCAGCGGCGAGTTGCTCGGCAGGCGAAAGTTGTTGATGTGTGGTGGAGGCGGGATGAATGGCAAGAGACCGTGCATCACCGATATTGGCCACATGGTAGAGAAGCTTGAGTGAATCGATGAAGGCCTTGCCGGCTTCCACGCCGCCCTTCAACTCAAAGCCCACCAATGCGCCGAAGCCGTCTTTGAGATATTTCTTGGCGCGGGCTTTCTGCTTGCCGCCCTGCAGGCTAGGGAAGATCACTTCCTTCACTTGTTTGTGCCTGTTAAGGAAATTGGCGATCTTCACGGCATTCTCATTCTGTTGGCGCACTCGTAACGGCAGTGTCTCTAGGCCTTGAATGAATTGCCAGGCATTGAATGGCGAAATGGCTGCACCTATGTCACGCAGCAGTTTCACACGGATGCGCAGGATGTAAGCAATGGGACCCAGCGGCTTGGCAGCTTCTGTCCAAATTGCTCCGTGGTAGGCTTCG
Source organism: Hyphomicrobiales bacterium (assembly GCA_003151375.1). GTDB lineage: Bacteria > Pseudomonadota > Alphaproteobacteria > Rhizobiales > Aestuariivirgaceae > Aestuariivirga. The sequence continues at coordinate 14,424 of PLXI01000025.1, read as the reverse complement.
TCGGGTTGGGTGAGCAGGGGGAAACGTTGTGGATGCTTTTCCCAAGGGAAATTGCCACCGTCCACGATCACGCCTCCGATCGATGTTCCGTGGCCACCAATGTATTTGGTGGCGGAATGCACAACTACAGCGGCGCCATGATCAAATGGCCGCGAGATCAACGGTGCAGCAGTGTTGTCGATGATCAGGGGAATGCCCAGCGATCGGCCAATTGCTGCCACTTCACCGATTGGGAAAACGTGTAATTTCGGATTTGGCAGAGTTTCTGCATAGTAGGCACGGGTCTTCTCATCTGATGCTTTGCGAAAGTTCTCAGGGTCTTCGGGATTTACAAAACGAACTTCAATGCCAAATTGCTTGAGTGTGTGCGAGAGTAGGGTAACAGTGCCGCCATAAAGGTCGGTCGAAGATACAATGTTGTCGCCCGCCTGAGCAAGATTGAGAACGGCGAATGCTGAAGCTGTCTGACCTGATGCCACAGCTAAGGCTGCGACGCCGCCTTCAAGAGCGGCTACGCGTTGCTCAAATGCATCCTGAGTAGGGTTTTGCAGACGCGTGTAAATATTGCCCAATTCCTTCAAAGCGAAAAGCCGCGCAGCATGGGCGGTGTCTTGAAACTGATAGGATGTGGTCTGGTATAGGGGCACAGCAACGGAGCCTGTGGCCGGGTCAGCGCGGTAGCTTCCGCCATGCAGTGCCAGTGTTTCAAAGTTTTTGGATGAAGTACTCATGGTCGTCTCCTATGGCGTGCTTGATCATGCGACCGACCGTTTCGTCCGGGCAATTTCTTTTCTTTGATGGTTGAATTGAGAAAAATTGAACCCTAAATTCGTCAATATGGCTAATGCGTAGATTCAATCTGGATCAGTTGGCTCTGCCTAGGCCGCCCATATTTTGAACCGACCACATCGAGAGTGCCGAGTTGCAATACGCCAACAAAATAATATAAGAATATAAACTATTGATAGGAATATAAATGGTGCCCAGAGCCGGAATTGAACCAGCGACACGCGGATTTTCAATCCGCTNNAAAGCGGCTGGCAACCCGCTTTTCAAACTCAAGATTCAGGCTCGTTGTCGGCCCCATCTTGGTCGTCAGCAGGGATGGCATAATACCCTTTCAGCCAGCGACCCAAATCCACCTCACGGCAACGATTGCTGCAAAATGGATGATGCTTTGGATCAGAAGGCTTGGCACAAATCGGGCAGGGCTTGCGTTTGGTAAAAGTGACAATCTCAGCCATGGCTCAAAGCCCGGCGGGTGGCGCATCCATCCAGCGCTTNNCAACCATGGCCTAAAGCCCAGCTGGTGGCGCATCCATCCAGCGCTTTTGCACGGGATATTTGGCACCCACCAGCAAATCCACAGTCTCGTTAAGCGGCAAGCCCACAACCCCTGAATAAGAGCCTGAGATATAGCGCACAAAAGCCTCGGCGCGGCCTTGAATGGCATAGCCACCGGCCTTGCCCATCCACTCTTCGCATTTGAGATAGCTTTCCAAATCCTCGCGCGAAAAGCGTTTGAAACGCACTTTGGTTTCAACACAGCGCATAGATTTGGAACCATCTGGCGCAATCAGGCAGATGGATGAATAAACCCAATGGGCCCGACCAGACAACAGCGTGAGGCAATCTTTGGCGTCTTGATAGGTCTCGGCCTTGGGCAAAACCCGCCGGCCCAGGCCCACAACGGTATCCGCCGCCAGAACATAAACCTTGCCTGTTAAAGCGCGCACTTGCGGGGCGGCCTTGGCCTTCAAGGCTTTCGTCTCAGCCAGCCGCAACGAAAGCCGGCGCGGCGATTCACGCCGCCCTGGCGTTTCATCCACATCGGCAGGGTTAAGAAGATCAGGGGTCAAGCCAATACGGTCAAGCAAAGCCATGCGCCGCGGTGAGGCGCTTGCCAGAACCAACCGGACTTTGGCCTCGCTCATTGTTTATTTAAACCGATAGTTGATGCGGCCCTTGGTCAGATCATAGGGCGTCATTTCAACAAGAACGCGATCCCCTGTGAGGACGCGGATGCGGTTCTTGCGCATTTTGCCGGACGTGTGGGCAATGATCTCGTGTGAGTTACTTTCCAACTTCACGCGGAAGGTGGCATTGGGTAAAAGCTCGACAACCGAGCCTTCAAATTCCAGTAGTTCTTCTTTGGCCATTAAAATTCCTTGGGTGGCAGATGCGGCCTTTTGCGCCGGAACAAACACAAAATCAAGCAGCTAGACCATCTTGCCAAGCCCGATGAAAAGTATAGCGTGGGCCTATGGGACGTTTGACAACGCATGTTTTGGACACAGCAACAGGTAAACCGGCTGTCGGGTTAAAAATTGAAGTGTGGGGCGAAAAACTACTTAAAACCATCCGCACCAATAGCGATGGGAGGGCCGATGCGCCTTTGCTGGAGGGCGACGCGCTTAAGACAGGCCAATATGAGCTCAGGTTTTTCGCTGGCGATTATTTGCGCGGGCTGGGCTTGAACTTAAAAGAGCCATTGTTCCTTGATACCATCCCGATCCGCTTTGGAGTAAGCGATGCCGGCCAGCACTATCATGTGCCGCTTTTGCTTTCACCTTTTGGTTATTCAACTTATCGAGGTTCTTAATGGCGCTTGAGTTTTTATGGCGTGGTAAAATTATGCGTGTTGAGCAGTTTGGGCCGGATACCATGTTGTTGGACTTTTTGCGCCTTACTGAGAAATCTCGCGGCACCAAAGAAGGCTGCAATGAAGGTGATTGTGGTGCCTGCACCGTGGTGTTGGGCGAGGCAATTGATGGGCGGATGACATATCAGGCTGTGAATGCCTGCATTCTTTTCCTCGGCCAGATCCACGGCAAGGAACTCATCACGGTTGAGGATTTGGCCGAAGGTGGGAAGTTGCATCCGGTTCAACAAGCGATGGTAGATTTCCACGCCTCACAATGCGGCTTTTGTACGCCCGGCTTTGTGATGAGCCTGTTTGCGCTGGGCCATTCTTCCGGGCCTATCTCGCGCGATGATGTGGTAACGGCCATCGCCGGAAATCTGTGCCGCTGCACAGGTTATAGGCCGATCATTGATGCCGGTTTGAAAGCTTGTATTGGTTTGCGCGATAAATTTAGCGCAGATGAACAGAAGGCTATAGCAGCGTTGCAATCCATCTCTCGAGATGATCTCATGGTTGGCGATGCGCAGAATTTCTTTGCAGCGCCTGCCTCAGCCGCTGCATTAGCCCAGTTGGCAGCAGAAAGGCCTCAGGCCCGCGTGGTTTCCGGCGCAACCGATATTGGCCTGTGGGTAACCAAACAATTCAGAACGCAAAAGCAAATTATCTACACTGGTCGTGCAACGGATTTTGCGGCGATCACAGAATCTGTGGATGCTTTACATATCGGTGCTGGAGCAACTTATTCCGCGGCCCTTGCAGCACTTACGAAACTTGCACCGGATTTAGGCTCAGTTATTGCGCGCATCGGCTCAGTGCAAGTGCGCAACTCCGGCACCATTGGTGGCAACATCGCCAATGGCTCGCCCATTGGTGATATGCCGCCAATGCTGATTGCGCTTGGCGCCGGGCTCACGCTGCGTCACGGCGAAATTGAACGCCACATGGCGCTGGAAGATTTCTTTNNATTTTAAAGCGTACAAAATATCTAAACGGTTTGATCAGGATATTTCCGCCGTGATGGGCGCATTTTTGTTTACATTGGAAAACCAAACCATCAGCCATGTCCGCATCGCCTTTGGCGGCATGGCCCCAACGCCTAAACGCGCGTTTAAAACTGAAGCCGCGTTGAAAGGCAAAAACCTGCAAGATGCTTTGCAAGTGACGCTGAATGATTATGCGCCGATTAGCGACATGCGCGCCTCGGCTGAATATCGCAGTGAAACGGCCCAAGCTCTGCTCACCAAAGCGCTGATGGAATTACAGGGCTTGGCCCAATCGAGGGTGCTGGCATGAGCAAGCATCAGCATATTGGCAAAGCCATAGCGCATGATAGTGCGGCGCTGCATGTAACGGGTGCAGCACATTACATTGACGATCTGCCGGAAGTTGAAGGCACGCTCCATGTGGCCCCTGGCTATGCCAAGAACGACGCTTGCGGCAAAATACTAAAACTGGATTTGGCAGCAGTACGCGCCGCATCCGGCGTTGTAGCTGTCTATACGGCGCAAGATATTCCGCATCATAATGATTGCAGCCCGGTGGGTGCCAATGATGATCCCATTCTTGCCAAGGGCCGCATCGATTNNTGATCCTATTCTTGCCAAGGGCCGCATTGACTTCCACGGGCAAGTGATTTTTGCAGTGGTGGCGCAAAGCCACCAGCAAGCGCGCCACGCCGCCAACCTTGCGGTGATTGAGATTGAAATTGAAAAGCCGATTGTCAACATCGCCCAATCGAAAACTGATTTATTGCCCCGCTATGCATTTACCAGCAAAGGCTTCAAGCGATCTTCACTGCCATACGAAGGCAATTTGACGATTGGCGGGCAGGAGCATTTTTATCTCGAGGGCCAAGTGGCCTATGCCATCCCACAAGAAAAAGGCGGAATGTTTGTACATTCCTCAACGCAACATCCAACTGAAATCCAACATTGTGTGGCTGCGATGCTGGGCGTGGATGATGCTAAGATAACTTGCCAATGCCGGCGCATGGGTGGTGGCTTTGGTGGTAAAGAATCTCAAGCCTCACAATGGGCGGCACTTGCTGCGCTGACCGCGCATAAAACCGGGCGTCCCGCCAAATGCCGTCTTGACCGCGACGATGATATGATGATGACGGGCAAACGTCATGACTTTGAAGTGTCTTACAAAGTGGCGCTGGACAAGGCGTTGCGCATCGCGGGCGTGGATGTGAATTTCTCAGCGCGTTGTGGCTATTCAGCCGATCTATCCGCGCCGATTTGTGATCGCGCCATGTTTCATGCCGATAACGCCTATTTTTATCCGAACTATCACATTGCCACTAAGCGACTGAAGACCAACACAGTTTCCAATACTGCGTTTCGTGGCTTTGGTGGCCCGCAAGGCATGGTGTTCGCTGAAGCGATGATGGAAAGACTTGCCATCCAACATGGTGTGGATACCTTAGTTTTACGCAAGAAAAATCTTTACAGCAAAGCCCGCAACACCACGCCTTATGGCCAGAAGATAGATGAGCATGTGTTGGCTGAAATCATTACGACTTTAGAGAAAACCTCGGCCTATCAAAAACGCCGTAAAACCATCGCCAAGTTCAATGCAACCAGCCCTATTATCAAAAAGGGCTTGGCATTAACGCCAGTGAAATTTGGCATTTCCTTCACCAACACCATGATGAACCAAGCGGGTGCTTTAGTGCATGTTTATAGCGATGGATCGGTTCATCTCAATCATGGCGGCACAGAAATGGGCCAGGGCCTCTATATTAAAGTGGCGCAAGTGGTGGCAGAAATCTTTGGCATTGATGTGAGCCATGTTGCCATCACCGCCACGCGCACTGACAAAGTGCCCAACACTTCGCCCACCGCGGCCTCATCGGGCGCTGATATGAACGGAATGGCCGCGCGCAATGCCGCCCTCATCATCCGTGCCCGGATGGAAAAGCTGGCGGCTAAATTACTGAAGGCCAAGGTCTCCGCACTCACTTTCGCCAAAGGCAAAGTGGTAGCGGGTAATAAATCCATCAGCTTTGCCGATCTGGCCAACGCCTGTAAAGCTGAACGCGTTTCTCTTTCATCCACTGGTTATTATGCCACTCCCGAAATTCATTGGGATCGCGCCACAGGCATCGGCCGACCGTTCTTTTATTTTGCCAATGGCGCTGCCTGTTCCGAAGTTCTGGTCGACACACTCACCGGCGAAATGAGAGTCATCCGTATTGATATTTTACATGATGTCGGAAAATCACTGAACCCGGCGATAGACATCGGCCAGATCGAAGGTGGTTTTGTGCAAGGCATGGGATGGCTGACCACTGAGGAATTGGTGTTTGATGAGCAGGGGCGGCTTCGCACCCATGCGCCATCGACTTACAAAATCCCATGCGCATCAGATGTGCCGGAAGATTTTCGCGTGGCACTATTTCAAAGCAAGGGCAACAAGGCCGATACCATTTATCGCTCAAAGGCCGTGGGGGAGCCGCCTTTGATGCTGGCAATTTCCGTGTGGTGCGCTGTGCTGAATGCCGTCGCTAGTTTGCAACCTGGAAAAGTGCCAGTACTACACGCGCCCGCAACGCCTGAAGCCATTATGAAAGCTGTGAAGGGAATGCGCACATGACGCTTGCTGCCAAAGCGCGGGCCATTCTTGCTTCAGGCCAACCAGCAGTGCTCGTTACCGTTCAAAAGGCCGAAGGCTCAACGCCGCGCGAGGAGGGTGCGGCCATGCTGGTCACCGCGCAGGGTTTTCACGGCACAATCGGTGGTGGCACTTTAGAATGGCTGGCAACGGCCGAGGCGCAAAGCCTGCTGGGCAAGCCGCAATCTATCCGCATACTGACGAAATCATTAGGGCCTGATCTGGGCCAATGCTGCGGCGGGCGCATGACTTTGCGTATTGAAACTCTCACGCAAGCCTGCCTCGAAAATCTGCATGATGAAGGGCCGCCCACACATCTCAATCTCTGGGGTGCGGGTCATGTGGGCCGCGCCTTAGTTCTGGCACTGGCTCCATTGCCCTTCCAAACAACCTGGTGGGATGTGCGAGAAAATGCTTTTCCAACAGTCACGCCGCAAAACACCATCTGCCGCTTGGGCAGCCCGCGAGATATGCAAGAAGGCTTGGTGTTGGTAATGTCGCATAGCCATGCGTTGGATTTTGAGGTGGTGGATTTCGCCTTGCGCAAGCCCGACTTCGCTCAAGTTGGCCTGATCGGCAGTAACACCAAAGCCGTGCGTTTTACCAAACGGCTGGTTGAAGCGGGGCACGGGCAAGATGCGCTTTCGCGCTTCACTTGCCCCATTGGCTCCAAGACCATAAGGTCCAAGCATCCCGCAGTTATTGCAGCATCGGTTGTTGTGCAGCTTTTGGAATGGCAAGAAATGTTGAAAACCCAGCGATTGCCCGCGCCGCCCAATCAATTATCGGCTAAGGCCTAAAGCATGCCAAAGCTTTTGTCAGCCCAGCATATCGTCAAAATCTTCGGCAGTTTACGCGCCAATGATGATGTGTCGCTCGATTTGCAAGAAGGTGAAATTCACGCGTTGCTCGGCGAAAACGGTGCCGGTAAATCCACTTTAGTGAAAATGATCTATGGTGCGCTGCAACCGACATCCGGACAGTTTCTGTGGCAGGGTAGCCCCGTCACGATAGCCAACCCCGCCGCCGCGAGGGCTTTAGGCATTGGCATGGTGTTCCAACATTTCTCATTGTTTGAGGCGCTCACCGCCGCTGAAAACATAGCCTTGGCCTTGCCCGGTGAGTTTGACGTGAACACTTTATCCGAACGTGTGCGCAAGCTTTCCGCCGATTACGGCCTGCCCGTTGATCCGAGCTTATCAATCTCTGATCTTTCGGTCGGTCAGCGCCAGCGCGTTGAGATCATCCGCTGTCTGTTGCAAAACCCCAAGCTGCTGATTTTAGATGAGCCCACAAGCGTGCTCACCCCGCAGGAAGCCGAACAACTATTTGTAACGCTGCGCCGCTTGGCCAAAGAAAGCTGTGCGGTTTTATACATTTCGCACCGCCTTGAAGAAGTGCGGCAGTTGTGCAGTGCTGCCACCGTTTTGCGTCATGGCAAGGTTGTGGCCACGTGCGATCCACGCAAGGAAACGCCAGCCTCAATGGCCCGTATGATGGTGGGAAGCGATGTTGCTGTGCTGCGCAGCCATGGCAAACCAAAGGTTGGGCCTGTGCGGCTCTCGCTTAATGGGCTTACGACATCGGCTGATGGCTTTGGTGTATCGCTTAAAAACATCGGGCTTGATGTTCATGCCGGTGAAGTGGTTGCCATTGCTGGTGTTGCGGGCAATGGCCAGTCGGAATTGTTTGATGCTGTCAGTGGCGAGCAAAGTGCAGACCGCGCCGAAATGGTGGTTTTTGATGGCGTGGCTTGCGGCATTGAATCAATCACTCAGCGGCGCAGGCGCGGTGCAGCCTTTGTGCCTGAGGAGCGCCTGGGCCATGCTGCGGTGCCAAGCTTTGCCTTATCAGCCAACACTGTGCTCACGCGCCACGGCGTAGACGCAGATTTGGCCAAGCGCGGTGTTGTGAATGCCTCATTGGCCTCTGGTATCGCCGGTAAAGTGATGAAGACTTTTGACGTGCGCGCTGGAAAGAAAGACCCTGAAGCGCGTTCGCTATCAGGTGGCAATTTACAGAAATTCACGGTGGGCAGAGAGTTGGAGAGAAACCCAGGCGTTCTCGTAGTCAATCAGCCCACTTGGGGCGTTGATGCAGGTGCTGCAGCCACAATCAGACAGGCGCTGATTGATCTGGCGCGTTCTGGTTCAGCGGTTGTGGTGATCAGCCAAGATCTAGATGAGATCTTTGAAATCGCTGACCGTATCGCGGTGATCTCGCGCGGCCAGCTTTCGAAGGCGGCACCTAAGGCAGAATGNNAAAATCGGCCTTGCCATGGCTGGTGCGCATGAGGTGACTGATGCCGCTTAGACTGGAAAAACGTGCTGAACGATCTTCGACCATGGCTTTGGTTTCGCCGCTGATTGCCATTGCTCTCACGCTGATTTTCGGAGCCGCAGTTTTTGCCTCACGCGGAGTCGATCCTTGGCACGGTCTCTATGTCTATTTCGTTGAACCTCTCACCGATGAATGGGCCCGGGAGAAAATGATTGTAAAGGCCACACCATTGATTTTGATGGGAGCGGGTCTGGCTCTGGCCTACCGGGCCAATGTTTGGAATATCGGTGCGGCCGGGCAGTTGCAAATTGGAGCGCTGTTTACTGGCTTGATCCCGGTTTATTTCAGCAACTGGCAAGACCCATCCGTGATGCCCGCCATGCTGCTGATGGGTGTAATCGGCGGCATATTATGGGCGCTCATCCCCGCCTATTTGAAGGTGCGCTTCAACGCCAATGAAATTCTCACTTCGCTGATGATGGTTTATATCGCTGACCTCGTGTTCGATTGGCTGGTGCGTGGGCCGATGCGTGACCCGCAAGGCCATAACTTTCCCAAGACGGTGAATTTTGTAGGTTGGCAGACTTTGCCACATTGGGGCGATATTCATCTGGGCGCACTCTTTGCATTAGTGGTGGCACTTGGTTTGGGCTTCATGACGTACCGCATGTTGAAAGGCTTTGAATTGCTTACTCTTGGTTCGGCACCACGTGCAGGCCGTTTTGCTGGCTTCTCAGCGCAAAGGGCTATCTATTTCTGTTTTGCACTGTCAGGTGGTTTGGCGGGCTTGGCTGGGGCAAGTGATGTGATGGGTGTTAGCCATCAATTGCAAACACCTTATTCCACTCCGGCTTATGGTTTTGTGGCAATCATCGTAGCCTTCCTTGGCAGGCTTAATCCGATTGGCGCAATTTTTTCTGGCCTACTTCTGGCGTTGACTTTTCTGGGCGGTGAAGCCGCACAAACATCACTGCATATCCCTGATAAGATCGCCAAGGTTTTTCAGGGCGTATTGCTATTCTTTGTGCTGGCGTGTGACACCTTGGTTTATTACCGCGTGAAGTGGGAGAGCCGTAAATAATGGAACAGCTATGGGCCATTGCCATAACCATCATCGCGGCCTCGACGCCTTTGCTGATTGCAGCCATTGGTGAGTTGGTGTCCGAGCGCTCTGGGGTTTTGAACTTGGGCGTCGAAGGCATGATGATTATGGGCGCTGTGGCAGGTTTTGGCGCCACCTATCTCACAGGCAGCTCAGCCGTCGGCATTTTTGCGTCGATGCTGGCAGGAGCTGGCATGGCCATGCTGTTTGGTTTCCTCACGCTCACTTTGCTTGCCAACCAAGTTGCAACAGGCCTTGCCATCACATTATTAGGAATTGGATTGTCTGCGCTCATTGGCGAGAATTTTGTCGGCAAACAAATTGAACGTCTGCCAAATTTTCATGGCATCGACATCCTCATCATCTTTTCATTCGTCCTGGTGGGGTTGGTGTCGTGGTTTCTGTTCCGCACCCGTTACGGCTTGATGGTGCGCGCGGTCGGTGATAGCCACACCTCAGCCCATTCCATGGGCTTTTCGGTGGTTGGCCTGCGTTATGCCTGTGTGGCCTTTGGCGGGGCCTGTGCGGGCCTTGCAGGGGGCTATCTATCAATTGCTGACACGCCCCAGTGGGTAGAGAATATGACGGCAGGCCGTGGTTGGATTGCGCTGGCGCTGGTGGTGTTTGCCACTTGGCTGCCTAAAAGAGTGGTTTTGGGTGCCTATCTTTTTGGCACAATTTCCATTTTGGCGTTTGTGGTTCAAACCATGGGCCTTAATGTTCCTCCACAGCTGCTTTCTTGCACGCCCTATCTTGTCACCATAGTGGCACTTGTGCTGATCTCTCGCAATAAGCGTGTCTTGCGCGCCAATACGCCAGCCTGCCTTGGACAAGCATTTGTGGCGGATCGCTAGTGTCTAAATGTAAAGATGAACAGGGAACTACATCATGAAAAAACTTCTCATTTCTGCTGCATTGGCCGCAATGGCCCTTGGTGGCACACAAGCCCACGCGGCTGACAAGCTGAAAGCTTGCTGGGTTTATCTCGGCGCCATCGGCGACATGGGCTACACATTCCAGCACAATGAAGGTGTGAAGGAAGTTCAAAAGGAATTGGGTGACAAGGTTGAAACGGTTTACGTTGAAAACGTGCCGGAAGCTGATGCCGCTGGCCCAATCGAACGCTTGGCGCGCGATGGTTGCAAAATCATTTTCACGACGTCGTTCGGCTATATGGAGCCAACCCTTCAAGTGGCCGCCAAATATCCAAATGTGATGTTTGAGCATGCCACCGGTTATAAAACCGCTCCTAATGTTTCGACCTATAACGCCAAGTTCCATCAAGGCCGCTATGTGGAAGGCCAGATCGCCGCTAAAATGTCAAAGACTGGCGTTGCAGGCTATATCGTGTCATTCCCAATCCCTGAAGTGGTGGCTGGCATCAACAGCTTCATGTTGGGTGCGCAAAGCGTGAACCCGAACTTCAAAATAAAGATCATCTGGGTCAACACTTGGTTTGATCCAGGCAAAGAAGGCGATGCAGCCAAAGTGTTGTTCAGCCAAGGCGCTGATATTATCGTTCAGCACACAGACTCTGCTGCGGCCATTACGGTTGCCGAACAGCAAGGCAAACTGGGCTTTGGTCAATCATCTGATCAGATTAAGTTCGGCCCAAATGCTCAGCTGACAGCTGATGTTGATAACTGGGGCCCATATTATGTGCGCCGTCTAAAGCAAATGTTGGACGGTACATACAAGCCCTTGCAAAGCTGGGATGGTATGGCCGAAGGCACCGTGGCCATGGCGCCTTTCACCAATATGCCTGATGATGTGAAGGCGATGGCGCAGAAAACCGTTGATGATATCACGTCTGGCAAGCTCGATCCATTCACTGGCCCGATCACCAAACAGGATGGCACAGTGGTTGGCGAAAAGGGCAAGCCTTTGGCAGATGGCGATATCCTTGGCATGAACTGGTATGTCAAAGGCGTTGACGACAAGCTGCCACAGTAAGTCTGGAATTGCACAAAGCTCACTCTTCTCCCTCATCGGGAGAGGGGTGTCTCGAATGAAATAACATGTCCCACATAGATCCTTTTCTTCTCGATTGGCTCAATCTTCTGATCCGCTGGGGCCATGTCATTGCGGGCATCAGCTGGATTGGCACTTCGTTTTATTTTGTCGGCCTTGATCTCTCGCTGAGAAAAGATGTGCCTCTTCCTAAAGGGGTTGCGGGCGAGGCGTGGGAAGTTCATGGCGGCGGCTTTTATCACATTCAAAAATATCTTTCGGCACCTGATAATCTTCCGCCCCATCTCATTTGGTTTAAATGGGAAGCCTATCTCACTTGGATTACTGGCATGTGTTTGCTGCTGGTGCAGTATTACCTGCAAGCAGAAACCTTTTTAATTGATCCTTCGATTTTGCCGCTTACCCCATGGCAGGCTGTTGGCATTTCTTTGGCTTCGTTAGCTGCAGGCTGGTTTATCTATGATGGGATTTGCCGCTCTCCAATTGGAAAGAACACGGGACTATTGGCGCTTTGTGTTTTCGCCCTCATTGTGGCGGCAGCTTACGGCTTCACTCATATCTTTTCAGGCCGTGGCGCTTTCATTCACATCGGCGCTTTCATCGGCACCATCATGGCGGCCAATGTGTTTGCCGTGATTGTTCCCAATCAAGCCAAGATCACGGCCTCGCTTCTGAAGGGTGAAGTGCCTGATCCGCGCTATGGGATAATTGGCAAGCAGCGCTCCACGCATAATACATATCTCACTTTGCCCGTTGTGCTCATGATGATTTCAAACCACTATGCCTTCATCACGGGCGCCCCAGCTGCTTGGGCTTTGGTGGGGTTGATCGTCTTGGGCGGCGGGCTCTCCCGTTGGTTCCTGCTGCGCCATGAAGTGGGTGATGATCTTGGTGAAATCGGTTGGGCAGTTCCGATGATCGGCGCATTTTTGGCGGGTGCTATGATGCTGACTCAGCCACAAATTAAAAATTACTCAGGGATGAAAACTAGCGATGCCGAAGCTCTTGCAATCGTCACCACACGCTGCACGGCTTGCCATTCAGCAACACCAACCGATGATGTTATTAAGCAGGCGCCCAAGGGCGTGATCTTCGCCTCGGTGGAAGATCTCAAACGTTATGCCGGCCAGATTGAGGCCCAAGCCGTTCGCAATCAATCTATGCCTTTGGGCAACAAAACCCATATGACGCAAGATGAACGCGATAAATTGGGCGCCTGGATTGGGGGGCTGAAATGAATCTCGCTGAAGCCAATGCCGCTGGGGCTTCAGCATTTGCTGATATCGCCGAGCATTCATCATGGGTGGCGGAAGTGGCATTCAAACACGCCCCATTCAAAAGCTGCGAAGACATGATCCAACGCTTTGCAGCTGCGGTGATGGCGGCAAATCGCCCCGCACAGCTGAAATTGTTGAATGCTCATCCTGATCTTGCGACCCGCGCCAAGCTGACAGAAGATTCAACCAAAGAGCAAATGGGTGTAGGCCTTGATTGTTTGAGCGCTGCGGAATTTGCCCGCTTCACTAAATTGAATGAAGCCTATAGGGCCAAGAACGGATTTCCATTTATCTTCGCCGTGAAGGGCGCAACCAAAAATCAAATTTTGGCGGGCTTCGAATCCCGAATTGAAAACGACACGGCAAAAGAATTTGAAACGGCGCTTGAACAGGTCAGCCGCATCATTCGTTTTCGCTTAGAAGAAAGAGTTTCCGCGTGACCCGGGTTTTAACTGGTCAGGTCGTAGCATTTGGCGCAACGCCGCAGGACCTGAAGCATGATGTCAAAGGCGCATTAGTTTTGGGCGATGATGGCACCGTCCTTTGGCGCGGCCCGCAATCGCTTTTGCCACAAGCTTTTAACGCAAGCCCACGTGATGACTTTGGCAACAAGCTTTTAATGGCTGGTTTTATAGATATTCATATTCATTTTCCACAATATCGAATGCTCGCCGCCCCCGCCAAGGATTTGCTGGAATGGCTGCAACGTTATACATTTCCCGAAGAAGCACGTTACGGTGATATTGACTACGCAACAGTGGCCGCCGAGGCATTCTTAAAACGGCTATTCTCAAATGGCACAACTTCAGCCATGGCTTTTTGCTCGTCGCACAAAACCTGCGCCGAAGTTTTGTTCGCTGCCGCCGCTAAACACAACATGGCCTTGGTCACAGGCAAAACCATGATGGACCGTGGTGCCATTGCCGCTGTGGAAGATAATGCTGAACAATCTGCCGCTGATACCTTGGCTTTGCACAACGCCTTCCACAACAAAGGCCGCTTGCGCCACGCAGTCAGCCCGCGTTTTGCTCTCACTTCAACCGAGAGGCAATTGCAACTCGCTGGAGAAGTGCTGCGCCAATGCCATGGCGCACTCATGCAAACGCATCTCAGCGAAAGCCATGCTGAGATTGAGCGCGTAAAATACCTCTTCCCAAATGAGCGCGATTACACTGCAGTGTATGAACGCTTTGGTTTGGTGACCGATCACAGCATTTTTGCGCATGGCATTCATCTTTCACCATCAGAAGTTTCACGAATTTCTGCAGCTGGCGCATCCGTTGCCCATTGCCCCACGTCCAATAATTTTCTTGGCTCTGGCTTGATGTCGATGGCGCGCAATCGCCCGGTAATGATCGGCTTGGCCACTGATATTGGCGGTGGCACCAGCTATTCCATGCTGCAAACGATGGGCGAGACCTATAAGGTGCAAATGCTCAATGGTCTTAAACTGTCCGGCGCTGAACTGTTCCACATGGCAACACTGGGAATCGCCCGCATCTTGAAAATGAATCAGCAAATTGGCTCCTTAGATG
>PLXI01000052.1:2360-3561 GCA_003151375.1 Hyphomicrobiales bacterium | reverse complement strand
CTTGGCCATCTCGCACAACAAGCCAAAGACAAGGGCTCCGTTAAAGCCGCCTCGGCTTATGAGACTTTGTCACAAAGCCTTCGCATCACTGAAGGCTTTAACCTTGATCGCAAGCAGGCGGCACTTGAAGCCATGCGCTTGGCAACTGATGCCTTGAAGGCAACTTAAATCCGTTGCATGAGCAGGCAATGAGCAAACAGCCCTTTCTGATTTCCACTGCTATTCCTTATGCCAATGGCGCGCCNNCATATCGGCCATGCCTATGAGCGCATTGCCACCGACACCTTGGCTCGTTTTGCGCGTCTTGATGGCAAGGATGTGCTGTTTATCACTGGCATGGACGAACATGGCCAGAAAATGCAGCAAACCGCCGCGCGTGAGGGCATCACGCCACAGCAATTGGCAGATCGTACCGCCGCGCAATTTGCTGAGATGGGGGTTCAACTCAATGCCGTGGCCGATGATGTGGTTCGCACAACGTCTGAACCACATAAGGCAGCCTCGCAAGAAATCTGGAGACGGATGGAAGCCAATGGCGATATTTACTTGGCCAAATATGCGGGTTGGTATTCAGTTCGCGATGAAGCCTATTACACCGAGGCAGACACCGAAGAACGTGATGGCAGGCGTTTCGCCACCGTTACGGGAACATTGGTGGAATGGATTGAAGAAGAGAACTATCTCTTTCGCCTTTCTGCCTATGAAAAACCATTACTGGATTTCTATGCCGCCAATCCAGAATTCATAATGCCCGAACAATTCCGTTCGGAAACCTTATCTTTCGTCAGACGCGGGTTGAAAGATTTCTCTGTCAGCCGCACCACATTTGATTGGGGCATTCCTGTGCCAGGCCATCCCAAGCATGTGATGTATGTTTGGGTTGATGCACTCACCAATTATATCACGGCCACTGGCTTTCCTGATGCCAGCAATCCACGTGCGCATTATTGGCCAGCTGCAGCCCATGTAATTGGCAAAGATATTTGGCGCTTCCATGCCGTCTATTGGCCAGCGTTTTTGATGTCGGCAAAGTTGCCGATCCCGAAGAAGATCGCGGTTCATGGGTTCTTCTTCAACAAGGGTGAGAAGATGTCGAAATCCACGGGAAATGTGATTAGCCATGTGGATTTGATTGAGCGCTACGGCTTGGACGCAGTGCGTTATTTCATGATGCGCGAAGTGCCCTTTGGTTCAGACGGAA
>PLXI01000052.1:0-2350 GCA_003151375.1 Hyphomicrobiales bacterium | reverse complement strand
TATCACGACAACTTCGCCATTTCCAAAGCCATGGACGTGATCTGGAAAGTGGTGGCTGAAGCGAACCGCTATTTTGCGGGTGAAGCGCCATGGGGATTTAAGAAAACTGATCCAGCCAAGATGGAAACGGTTTTATATACCACGGCTGAAGTGTTGCGCATGATCGGCTTGTTGGTACAGCCTTACGTGCCAGCTTCCGCTGCCAAATTGCTCGACACTTTAGCCGTGCCATTGGATCAGCGTGATTTCGCCAGCTATGGCAAGCGGCTTGTTTCCGGCACGCCATTGCCAACACCACAGCCAATTTTCCCACGCTATGTGGAGCCTGAGCCCACGCCATGAGTGAATTGATCGTCGATAGCCATTGCCATCTCGACTACGAAGGCCTGAGTGAGCGCCTGCCTGAAGTCTTGGCCAACTGCAAAACTGAAGGCGTTGGCTTGATGCTTTCCATCTCATCACTTGTAAAAAATTTTCCACGCCTGCTCGCCATTGCCGAGGCTCATGATAATATTTTCTGCACCGTGGGCACACATCCGCACCATGCGCATGAGGAATTGGATGTGCCAGTTTCTCAACTGGTGCGCCTCGCGCAACATCCTAAGGTAATTGGCATTGGTGAAGCGGGCCTCGATTATCATTATGATCTCAGCACCAGAGAAGCGCAGATGCAGGGCTTTCGCAATCATATCGCTGCGGCGCGTGAAACTGGCTTGCCTCTCGTTATCCACACCCGCATGGCCGAAGAAGACACGGCAAAAGTGCTGGAAGAGGAAATTGGGAAGGGC
Organism: Hyphomicrobiales bacterium; assembly: GCA_003151375.1. Classification (GTDB taxonomy): domain Bacteria; phylum Pseudomonadota; class Alphaproteobacteria; order Rhizobiales; family Aestuariivirgaceae; genus Aestuariivirga. Next base: position 1,562 of record PLXI01000052.1, on the reverse strand, counting down.
GCTTTCAAGGCCGTTCTGCATTGCTTCACTTCGCAACAATGGCTGGCCGAGAAAGGCATTGAGCTTGGGCTTTATGTTTCCTTCTCTGGCATTCTTACATACAAAACCGCCGATGATTTACGCATCACTGCCAAGGCACTGCCGTTGGATCGGATCTTGGTGGAAACCGATTCACCTTTCCTCGCTCCAATTCCATTTCGCGGCAAAAGCAATGAGCCATCTTATGTGGTGAAAACGCTTGAACAACTCGCAAGCCTGCGTGGCCTTAGCCGTGATCAAATGGCCTATCTCACATCGGCCAATTTCTTCCGCCTGTTTGATAAGGTGAAAGTGCCAGCCACTTTCCGCAAAGCCGCGTGAGCCTGACATTAACCATATTGGGTTGCGGCTCATCTGGTGGCGTGCCGCGCGTGGGCAATGATTGGGGCGCTTGCGATCCCGCCAATCCTAAAAATCGCCGCCGCCGTTGTTCGCTTTTAGCTACGCGCACAACGGCCACTGGAACCACCAATCTCTTGATCGACGCATCGCCCGATCTGCGTGAGCAAATGTTGAGCGAACAAGTAAAGCACATGGACGCTGTGTGGTTGACTCATGACCACGCCGACCATACTCATGGGCTGGATGACTTGCGGCCGTTCTTCCTGATGGGCCGAAAGCCTGTGCCATTATTTGCCGATGCTCATACTGGTGCCACCATGCTGCGTCGCTTCGCCTATTGCTTTGAAGGCGCTGGCGGCTATCCGGCAATCGCTAGCTTGCATGAGCTGCACCATGGCCGTGAGCTTGTGGCCACAGGGGCTGGTGGCAGTATCACAGCACTGACTGTGCCGGTCATCCATGGCGACATCACGGCGATGTGCTTTAAATTCGGCAAGGCGGCCTATATGCCGGATGTGAATGCGATTGGCTCGGCGTCTATGGCAGCACTGGCTGGGCTTGATTTGCTGATCATCGACGCGCTGCGCTACAATCCACACCCAAGCCATTTCTCATTAGAGGAGACGCTTGCGGTGATCGCCACGCTAAAGCCCAAGCGCGCCGTTCTCACCAACATGCACATTGATCTGGACTATGAAACGCTACAGCGTGATCTACCAAAGGGCGTGGAGCCAGCCTATGACGGCATGAAGCTGGAAGTGAGTGATGCGTCCTAAGCCATTGTTGGGGCCAGCTTTCAGCTCAAATAAGACCATACATTTATATTCCATAATATATATTATGCGAACGGAACCAATATATGTCTGACCCCACTAAAATGGATCCCCGCTCGATTGAAACCCTCAAAGTCGTGATGGCCGCCTTGCGCGATAAGACCACGGGCTGCCCATGGGATAAGGAGCAGTCCTTCGCCAGCATCGCGCCATACACCATTGAGGAAGCCTATGAGGTGGCCGACGCCATTGAAAAGCAAGACATGACAGCGCTGAAGGATGAATTGGGCGATTTGCTGTTCCAGCCTATTTATCATGCCCAGATGGCTTCAGAAGTTGGCGCCTTCACCTTTGACGACGTTATTGAAGCTGTTGTGACCAAAATGATCCGCCGCCACCCGCATGTGT
>PLXI01000067.1 GCA_003151375.1 Hyphomicrobiales bacterium | reverse complement strand
GTCTTTGTTTTTCGACAGTTCTACGCAGGAATTTCCGATGAGTTGCTTGATGCCGCACGGATGGACGGAGCCAACTGGGGACAGCTGTTTGTCCTCATCGTGATACCAATCTCTGGTCCGGCGATTGCAGCATATGTCTCAATCACGATACTGACGGCTTGGAACATGTATATATGGCCGCTTGTGGCGACAACGACTATTGACCTCCGCGTACTACCAGTCGCCCTCTCGGCGATGATAACACAGCGCGCGCAGATCACGCCGAATGTCGCAATGATGGGCGTGTTGATCACAACAATGCCGGTCGTCGTCATTTTTGTCTTTTTGCAGCGTTACTTCATCAACGGTCTGGTGGGCAGTATCAAAGAATAGCGGGATAATTGAGAGCGCCGTACAACCGGCAGAGACCCGCTGTCGCGTTGAATTGGATGAACAGGACCATTAAACTTAATCCAATTCATCCACCATGGTATGAGCACAAAGGCGCTTTTGCGCTTTACATGTTGGGTTGCTACAAAGTAGCAGCGGCGAATATTAAGATGACTCCTATACCACTTGCCTGAATGTTGACCTGACTTGTTGCTCGCTACGGTCAGATGGGGGATCTGAGCATGGCACGAAGGTAGATATCCCGCGCCAAGGACGCTGACCCTAAATTCTCAATAGCAAAATTCGTTACCGCCAATGGTTTGCTGAAGGTGTGATGCTGGCGCTGGAAAATGTGAAGCAAACATAAGAGTGCCTAACTCTGCCTGAGAAGCGCACTTGATGGCCAACATTGATTGAGTGCACGTTGAAATCGAGCGAGATAGCTCGTGATTTATCTTTTCGCCTCCGGGATTGACTAGCATCGAGTTGTCGCGTCAGTTCCTCAACGCTTGGCAACAACTAGGAAGGCAAGTCCGTTTCTGACCCTTAGCGAACGTAGGCGAGGTGATGCGGATCTTCCGCTATGGGCCAGGAGTGGACTTCCAGTTCGTTCGCGGTTTCCGCTGCCGCTTACGGTGATCTCTTGGAAGCGGCGCTCGCATTACCGCAAGCAGCCGCCAAAAAAGAAACCTAAGTTGCGCCAGATCCGCCATTCAATCAGGCCGCAAGAAGTTCATATTTATCTGACGACGGACAATGTTGAAAAATGATTGTGCATCGCTTCGCTTGCGGCAATGGCATTGCGAGATTCGAACCCAACGAATGCTCAAACCACTTTGTAAACTCTGGATATGGTTCCGTCTAAATGCAAAACACCAATGAAATAATCAAGTTGTGTTGTCCGGTTGAGCCCATCTTTTATTGATCTGACAGCCTACGCTATTGCCAGTTTCGAAAACAACGTCACTTTAACCAAATCGAGAACCAATGCGAGAAGAGCAGCGCAGAGAACTACGCCAGCCACAATAGCAATCGGTAATGGCGACATAAGAATGCCCTGCGTCGCCAGAGTGCTAAAGAGCCCGATCTCAAGGGCCGATCCAGCCAAGAGCCATTTTCCTGGCACCGAATTCCAAAGGTGCCGCCGCTCACGCGAAACGTAAAATACGGCTTGGCCACTGAAGACTAAAGTAATGACGGTCAGAGTCTGCAAGTGGGCATTATCCAGTCCGAGGCCAAAGCGCCCAATGCCCAAGCTGGCGGTGCAGAAGATCAAGTCGCAAACACCCAGAATGATTCCAGCAAGGGTCAAATTGCCAATCCTCCAGACATTGGGCTTTGACGAGGCCCGCACGTTGTCAGTTGACGAAGATAGTGCAAAGAAATCTCCGGCCAACATCATCAATACCATCAGCAGAGGTGTGAGCACGGCCGCCCCAGTCATAACCAGGCCAATGAACAGGAAGAGGACTTGTGCCACTTTATGAATAATCGATCGCAACGTATAGGTCAGAATTCGTTGGAACGTTGTTCGCCCTTCGTTAATCGCAAAGACCACCCCACCGAGACCCTGTTCAGTCAGCACCAAGCCAGCAGCCGACTTGGCCACGTCGGTTGCTGAAAGAACGGCTATCCCCATTTGGGCCTGTTTAAGGGCGGGGGCATCATTGGTGCCGTCGCCACACATGCCGACTTTGTGGCCACTTTTTTGTAGCGATTTGACGAGCGCGTATTTGTCCTCCGGCAAAACGCCAGCGAACACGCCGAAATCCTCGGCCTTGATGTCGGATGCCAGCGGCACAGTTGAGTAGATTGCACCTTTGATGCCAACTGCCTCGGCTACAACGCGGGCGGTTATGGGGGCGTCTCCTGTCAGCATCAAGGTGCGCACCCCCAACGCGTTCAATTGCGCCACCATCGCAGCGGAATCTGTACGTGGTGGATCGCTGAGTGCAATAACACCGACAAGCTGCAAGGGCTCTGCTGCACCAACGGCAACGCCAAGAACACGATAGCCCTTGGCTTGCAATTCGGCGACGATGGAAACAGCTTCTGGGTTTGGCGTCGAGATTCCAGCTACAATCTCAAAAGCGCCTTTGACGACTCGTGTTTGATGTCCCTGCGTGTCAATCGCCTGGGCCTCTGACATTTTTTTGGCCGGATTAAATGGCGTGAATTTCACCAGCTTCCAAGGCACTGCTTCAGCAGGCTCGGAAGCGGCCTTCGCACGAATGGCAGCATCTAATGGGTCAGCCCCGCCATCAGAACTGGCTAGTGCTGCGAGTGCAAGAACTTGCGCTTCGCTATGGCCCGCAAACTGCTGGCACTCAGTCACTGCCAGTTCATTACGTGTCAGTGTCCCTGTCTTATCAACACACAAAATATCGATCCCCGCAGCTTCGTCCAGTGCTGAGAGCCGTGTTGGCAACACGCCGTGAGCAGCTAAAGCACGTGCCCCAACGGTCGCGGCCAAGGTGAACATCGAAGGCAGTGCAACAGGAATTGAAGCCAGCACAGCAACCAGAACCAAAGGCACAATTTGGGTCAACGGCATTGCAATGAGAAACGCATAACTGGTCAAGACCAAGGTTACCACGCCATTGAAAATCGCCAAGTTGCGCACTACACCGAAGATGGCTTTCTGTTCAGTGCTGTCGCCTTGGGCCGTTCGGATGAGTTCAGCAGTTTTGCCGAATTTAGTATGTACGCCAGTGGCAATGATCTCCGCCACGGCTTCGCCACGGCGGATCAGAGCACCCGCGTAGGTTACAAAACCTGGCCCCGCATCGCTGGGCACAGACTCGCCAGTCAACATTGACTGATCAACGAGCACTGATCCCTCAATCAATCGAAGATCGGCAGGAACCACAGCGCCAAGCGACAGTTTGACCACATCGCCTTTGACAAGATCCTTGGCCAGAACGTTTTTCCATTGCCCATCTCGCCGGACGGATGCGCTGACAGCGAGGCGCGATTTTAGGGCATCGAGCGTTGCCTGCGCACGGTTTTCTTGAAACAACGCTAGGCCCGCGTTGAATACCAGAAGAAGTGCAACGACCGATGCCTCGACATAATCACCGATCGCCAATTGCAACACAATAGCCGCTTCGAGCATCCAAGGGATCGGTGCCCAAAATTTCTTGAGAGCATCTACCATCGGATGGTGAATGGCATCTGCAACCATATTAGGCCCGTCGACGGCCAAGCGGCGGCTCGCTTCCACGCCAGTCAAACCAGTCGTAGTAGCGATGTTGGCCAAATTTTGTGGTTCACCCATGATTACGTGTTCCGACGGCAATCAGACCATTGCGGGGCTACCGACCTTGGCACCAAAATGCATGTCGACACGCTTGGGATTGGTTGTTTCGAGCGCTGTTTTGGCGCGCGCGATTTCTCCTGTGGTGCCATGTGCCATCACAAGAAAGCTATCGGCCTTCAGGTCGTCTTCATACTGAATGATACTGTTCTTAGGGATGCCAATGCTGTAGAGGGCAGCGCCGAGTGCGCTCATACCGCCAATCAACACAGCGCTTTCAACGGCCGACACAATTATAGCTGCAACATATCCAAGCGCAATAACGGGACCGATGACCGGTAAGGAGAGGAACACCCCTCCAAAGAAAAGGCCCCAGAAACCGCCCCAGAATGCACCCCGTGTGCCCCAGAACTTAATCCGGTCTCCAGCATTATAGAAGCCCAAGACTTTCTCATCGGTATGGTAGCCTTTACCCACCAAGCTGAGGCTCTTCATATCAAAGCCAGCGGCGTTCAGCTTTTTGATAGCTTTTTCGGCATCGGCGTGGCTGTCGAATACAGCGACGGTTGAATCGAGCTTTTCCATGTGGTGATCCTTTGGATTGAGGGGTCTGCGCCCTATGGTTTGTTTTGCGAGCGAACCATTCGGCCACATCGACCATTGATGGCGGTGACCTACGGCTAGCTATGTTTAAAACTGCTCAGCCCCAACAAAGGTTCCACAATTCAGCAGCGGCATGGGCGATTGTCATTGCGGGCTTCTTCCATCTTAATTTTATTTGTTTGTATAGAATTGGAACTTAGATGACAGTTGCGCCGTTCTGACTAAATGCAAATTTCTTCTGCCAGTTCAGACACAATCAAAACTGTCACCGAGACTACGTTTCGCCAACTGGTTTTGGAAGGAACAGGCCCAATAGTGGTGGAATTCATGTCGTATGGCTGCGGATTTTGTCGGGCCATTGAACCTATTTTGCAGCAGGTGGCCGAGAAGCTTCATTCAAAGCAAAAATTCTTTCGGGTTAACACCCCTGTTGAGACCGAATTGGCTAGCGCTTACGCAATTGAAGGTACCCCGACGTTTGTTATGTTTTTGGATGGCGCTGAAATGAGCCGCGCGGAAGGTCCACAACCCACTTTGGCCAGCATCACTGCAACCGTGACACGGCCATTCGAAACACGAAATCGCAGCTAACGATGCCGAAGCAAACCAAGCCGATCCTTCTTTACGATGGCGAATGCGGGGTCTGCCGCAGTGTTGCGCATTGGGTGGAAAAGTCAGCGCGCAGTAAATCAGGCGAGATCAGCCTCATTCTTATACCAAATGGCGATGACCCTGAAGCTCTCAAGCTCATCAATCCAAACCTCAATATCTGGGATGTCTATGCAACCAATTATCTCATCATGCCGGACGCCTCAATGAAAGCCGGAGGAGAAGCCGTTGCAGAGGTCTTTCGAATTTTGCCGAATACGAAATGGTTCGCTGGCTGTTTCGCCTTTTCTATATTTGGCTATCGCCCATTTCAGATGATGTTAAACTTAGGTTATGCTATTTTGGACGATGTTCGCCCCGTTTTTGGTTGTGAAAGCTGTGGCACACCAAGCATTTGGGTCAGACCATTTGCTGCGACTGCAAAATGGTTAAGTTCCACATTCGGCCCAAGGCGCGGCACCGAAGTGGCTCCAAAATTGACTTCGCGCAAAGCCAGTCCGCGTCGATCATCCTCTAAGCCAGATATAATTCCGAAATAGCCGGCTTAATATTTAAACGCGCTCCTGCATGGAGGAATTGTCAGCTTGGCCAAAAGACATCTCAATTTACAGAATTCGAGCGGGATTATTTATGCGGGAATTCTGGGCGGCCTAATCGTCGCTATCACGAAGTTTGCAGCTGCGGCATTGACTGGCAGTTCGGCGATGATGAGCGAGGCTATCCATTCGCTGGTTGATACCGGAAATTCGCTGCTGCTGCTCTATGGCATGCGCCGCGCAGAACAAGCCCCTGATCACTCGCATCCATTGGGATATAGCCGTGAAATTTACTTCTGGAGTTTTATCGTCGCTGTTTTGGTGTTTGCTTTGGGCGCTGGCGTTGCCCTCTATGAGGGCATCTCCCATATATTGAACCCCGAACCAATACAAAATCCATTGGTCAACTACGTCGTACTTGCAATATCAGCTCTGCTTGATGGAGCCACGTGGTGGTTGGCACTGCGTCAGTTCAAAGGCTCGCTTCACTTTGGAGAATTGTTCAACAAATTTAGAATAAGCAAGAACCCGGCGCAGTTTGTCCTGTTATTCGAAGACACGGCAGGCATGATCGGCTTGATCATTGCCCTAGCTGGCACCTATTTTTCGATAATGCTGAAGCTGCCCATGCTTGATGGCGTTGCCTCTATTCTGATTGCAATCGTATTAGCCACCACGGCTGTCTTACTCGCGGTTGAAACCAAGGGGCTGCTCATTGGTGAAACCGCAGATCAATCAGTAATCGATTCAATACTCACGATCTCCGGAAAAATGCCAGGTGTGGTTCATGCTAATGGTATGATCACCGGGCAGATCGGGCCCGAACAGATTGTAGTGATGCTGAGCATCGAATTTGCTGATGAGTTGAGAACCCCACAGATCGAAGAAAAGGTTCTTGAGATAGAACGTCAGGTTCGCAATCAACGCCGTGAAGTAACAGCACTGTTCATTAAGCCACAAACGTCGGCCGAGTTTCAAAAGGCTCGCTCGACGCGTTTCAAAACGAAGATCAAACCGTAATGATGATCAGGCAGTTGATTTAAGTGCAAAGCCTAATACGATTGTTGTGAGCCCCTGGAATGTGAGATCAAAGGCCAGTATCATGCCCAGTAGCCAAAGTGCATTGATCGGCCAGCCCAACATAAAGATAACACCCCTGCCAGAGTGACCAGACCAGATGCAGCAACCCAAGCCCAACCCGAATGAGATCGCATCATCACACTTGACCCGATGCGCATAAACCCCGCGGCGATAAGGGCGAAGGAAAGTAGGAGTGTCAATGTTGAGGCCGCGCGCAATGGGTTTATAAAAGCAAATATGCCGGCCACCCCATATAAAACGCCACTCAAAAGCCATCCCCAGAAGCTTGGCCAATCCCTCTCCTGAAAGGCATGTGCAATATTCACAATGCCCCCGATCATCATTAGGGCACCAATATAAAAGATTGTGATCGCTGTCGCCGTTATCAGCTGAGCGAAGGCAAAAGCCCCCAGAAGCACAAACACCACTCCCAAGGCTACGAACCACCCCCACTTGCTGCGCACTTCGTCTCTGACTGTAGAAAGATCAATGGCGGATTTTGAAATGCTCATGTCACTATTCCTTTTTGAAGTTGCAAGACTTCGTATGTCGGTTTGATTGCTGGTCACCTAGAGCTTGTTCCAAGTTTCCTTTGCGGCAGCAGTGGCGGCATCTGCGGCGTTAATAGCGGCCGCTGATGACTTCGTAACTGCGATCTTCAAATCGGCAGCTGCCACTTTTATCGCATCCATATCCGATTCAGACGAGACGTCTATCCATGTCGCTGCTTTCGCGTTGGCCCGTTTTGCGTCTGCAAGTGATAGCTTGGCGGCAGCATCGGCCTTGGCCATTAACGCAGTAGCTTCGGTAGAGGTTGCTTTATTGGCTGCGGTAATTTTCTGGTCTGTAAGCGTGGCAGATTGCTCGACGTCCTGAATCAATTTTTGAGTTGCTTGAGCGGTTTTCTGAGATGCATCTTTGAGCGTTACTTGTAAGGCAGAGAGGGCAAGTTTCGTGGCGGCAACAGTTTCTTGAGTTGATTTTAGCGCGTCATCGCCGGCTTGCTTCAAAGTCGATTTCATGACAACGGACGATCCTGAATTTGCATCATCAGCAGCTGCATTGGAAGCAGCGTTAACTGAAAGTAATGCAACAAAAATAAGTGAAACCAATTTCATTTTCAGAAACTCCTAAATGAGGTCAAGTTGTTGAAATGTAAGCCTCCCACGCGATGCTCAATCAAATACTGAGCATCTCGCTCATAAGCTTATTGTCGTTGGATTAACGCACCGATCGAAGAATGGTTCCTGAAACGGTCTGCTCTTTAGACAATAGCTCGCTGGTGATGATACCGCACGAACGAAACCTCAATCAGTTCCGTTGCGCTGCGGAACAAATTCATTTCTCACTCATTTAAAGTACTGAAATGAAAGAAGGCATTTGAAATGAATATTTCGGTCCACGCAAGCGAGCCGCCCCTTCCCATTTTAACAATCACGCCCGATAGCGCCTTTGCGATCCTCCTCAAAGCGCGCGAGTTCGACGCAAAAGTTCCACAAACAGATCCCGATAGTGGCTCTAATCCAAGTGACGACGAAAGCGTTGATGCATTGGAGTTTGGACCTTCTGACGATACGCGCCGCGAACTCGTCTCGGCCATCCACGATCTGAATGACGATGAACAAGCTGACCTCATTGCATTGATTTTTGTTGGTCGTGGTGATTTCACTTTGAGTGAATGGAAAGAAGCAAGACAGGAAGCGGGCCAAATTGGCAGACAGCATATCCCGAGTTATGTCATCGAGATTCCATTGGTAAGTGATTTTCTTCAAGAAGGTCTGTCGCAATTCAATCTATCGCTGCAAGATTATTTGGATAGCCATTGAAAGAGTTTGGCTGCGGAAGATCGTGATTATATTACTTCTGTCTGCAAGATTTCTTACAAGCACCGCACAGCACAAGAAAAGGCGTACTGCGCCGATATCATGTAATCGGAGTTGATGCGAAGATTTCTTCTTTGCCGAGAATCTTTGCGCGACAGAAAATAGAGCCCCTAGTCGAAAGACAGCAGGCACTATTTTTTTTGTATCTAGCTTGCGATTTTGCACGACAACTCACTGAGATGCTCGTTGCCTCACTTCCCAGACCGCTCTGAACTACACAATCCCATCCGGCCGAAAGCAAATGCCCCGCATCCGAATATCGGCTGCAGGGCTGAAGCGATTATCACATGTAAGCTTTAATCAGCAGACGACACCAACTGCACAATGATGCCCATGAAGCATGCCTCTGTGCATACCTCTGTGCATGCCACTATGCATACCGGTGCCCAATCCCAGTGAAATACCTACGCCGCCAACACCCATCATGTGATGATGATGGTGATGCCAGCCGTTATTATAACCGTAACCCGCAGGCTGGGCATAGACATTACCGTCTGCAACACAGCCTGATAGCAAAGTCATGCTCCCCAAACCCAAGGCCACAATTAAAGATTTTGGCACTGTCGTCAGAAAATTTATCATTGTCTTCTCCTTTTCCTCGCAGCAAGTGATCTTGCTTCATCGATTCAACTGAGACTAAAAAAGCGACAAATGGTTCCAAGAAACTGAGCCGATGCATATATTCTTTCAACATATCGACGTATGCAGAAATGGATTCTCTATTTCTTCGGTCACATGTCGGCACAATATAGTGTGGAACTTAAATGGCCTTTTGCCGTTGTGATTGTGGATCACAACGGTATTCGTGAGACCATTGAGGGAACAAAAATCGTGAGCTCAACTACCACCGCTGTGAAGGGCAGCGAAAAGCTCGGCCTTATCTCGCTCATCGCACTTGTTATCGGCTCTATGTTGGGCGGGGGTGTTTCAAGCCTGCCACAAAACATGGCCAAGGGCGCTTCGCCAGGTGCTGTGATGATTGGATGGTTGATTGCGGGTGTTGGCATGCTGGCGCTGGCATTTGTGTATCAAAGCCTCTCTATGCGAAAGCCAAATCTGGATGCTGGCCCATATGCTTACGCACGGGCGGGCTTTGGCGATTTTGTCGGTTTCAACAGTGCCTGGGGCTATTGGCTGAGTGCGTGGATTGGCAATGTTTCTTATGTCGTATTGATATTTGGAGCGCTGAGTTATTTTTTTCCGATCTTTGGTGCTGAGGGCAATACTTGGCAGGCGATTGTGGGAGCCTCCATATTACTTTGGGCTGTTCACACCACGATCTTGATGGGTGTGCGTCAAGCTGCAATCATCAATGTGGTTACAACGATCGCAAAAATGGTCCCAATCGCTATTTTCATTGTTGCTATGCTGTTGGTATTTAAGTTGTCAACATTCAATTTCGATTTTTGGGGTGCTGCAACGCCAACACTTGGCGGCGTGATGACGCAAGTGAAAAGCACAATGTTGGTGACGCTCTGGGTGTTTATCGGCATCGAAGGTGCCAGTGTGGTTTCCGCTCGCGCTGAGAAGCGCTCCGACATTGGTAAAGCAACGATTATTGGATTTGTTGGCGCGTTGATAATTTATTTGTTGGTTTCGATGCTGTCATTCGGCGTGATGACCCAGCCTGAACTTGGCGCACTACCCGCCGCTGCCTCTATGGCTAACGTTCTTGAAAAAGCAGTGGGCCCTTGGGGTTCCGTGCTGGTGCGTATTGGTATTGTTATATCGGTCACCGGCGCTTTTCTCAGCTGGACATTGTTTGCCGCAGAAATTCCCTATCGTGCTGCCAAAGAAGGCATGATGCCGAGGCTGTTTGCCAAAGAAAATAACAATGGCTCACCAGCTGGTTCGTTGTGGATCACAAACATAGCTGTTCAGATATTTCTGATCATCACATATTATTTCAATTCCACCTATCTATCGTTGTTCTATATCGCATCTACCGCCATCCTCGTGCCTTACGTTCTTTCCGGCGCCTATGCTTTCAAACTTGCAATGACAGGCGAAAGCTATGGGCTAACCGAAGGTCGCAACAAAGATATGTTTGTTGGCTTAGTGGCGACCATTTTTGGTATCTGGCTGATTTATGCAGCGGGCTCGCAATACCTCCTGATGTGTGCCTTGCTCTACGCTCCCGGAATTCTGGTCTATTGGTGGGCACGTAACGCAGGCGGAGAAAAAGCATTTACTGCTGTCGAAGGTTTAATTGCTGTTGGACTCGTCGTCGCGGCGGCTGTCGCTGGATACCTTATGTGGACAGGAGCTCTGAGTGCATCATGACAATTCAAAAACGAACCCTTGGGGTTTATTCCGAAGTTGGCAAACTTCGCACCGTCTACNNCAAACTTCGCGCTGTCCTCACCTGCAGGCCTGGCCTTGCGCATCAAAGATTAACGCCATCAAATTGTGACTCGCTGCTCTTTGACGATGTCTTTTGGGTGCAATCCGCGAAAGCTGATCATCATGATTTTGTGGTGAAGATGCAAGATCGCGGCATTGAAGTTTTAGAGATGCATGAACTCTTGAGTGATATTCTCAAAGACGAAGATGCGTTCAGTTGGATCTTTGATCATAAGTTCACTGAGAACAACATAGGCATTGGCATGGCGGATGAGTTGCGTAGTTGGCTAAAAGGTTTGCCTTCGGAACAACTTGCGGAGTTTTTTGTTGGCGGCATCACCGTAAGTGATGTGCCGTTCAAAACGCAGGGTATGTTCGGCCTATATCTTGGTGCGGAAGGATTTATTTCTCCACCACTGCCCAATCTCATTTTCACGAGAGATACCAGTGC
>PLXI01000021.1 GCA_003151375.1 Hyphomicrobiales bacterium | reverse complement strand
ATTTGGGAGTTCAACCCTTTGTGGCAACACTGGTGTTCATGGTGGCTGGGCGCGGCTTGGCACAATTGATTACTAAAGGTTCCATTGTCACTTTCAGCAATTCCTCACTCGAATATGTTGGGACTGGCTCTCTCCTCGGTTTGCCCATGGCATTCTGCATCGCGGCCGGTCTGGCTGTTGCGGCGCATTTGGTTTTTCGCAAAACCTCAATTGGCCTATTTGTTGAGGCCATCGGCATAAACCAGTCGGCATCAAATTATGCTGGTTTAAAAAGCCAAAGAGTTCTTTTGGCCGTCTATATGTTTAGCGGATTTTGCGCAGCAATTGCTGGCCTTATCGCCACCGCAGATATTCGAGGGGCCGACGCAAATAACGCTGGATTGTGGCTTGAACTCGACGCCATTCTGGCCGTTGTGATCGGCGGGACATCACTTCTTGGAGGGCGCTTTTCAATTTTCATGTCCGTCATAGGTGCAATAATAATTCAAGCAATGAATACAGGCATTCTTATTTCGGGGTTCAAACCAGAGATAAATCTTTTGGTGAAGGCTGGCGTTATTTTGCTGATATTGATTTTGCAATCCGGCGAATTGCGCGCACTTATTGCGCGAAAGCTATACAGCTATAAAAATGCAACGGTGGCCAAATGACCCTACGTTATCGGCCACTCGCGGCGACGATTCTTATTTTAGTCGTATCCTATGCTGCCGCCGTGTTGCAGTTTCCCTCAATGCTTTCTGTGCGTGTATTGACAAACCTATTGACCGACAATTCTTTTCTAGGGATCGTTGCTGTTGGTGCGACGTTTGTTATTATTTCTGGCGGCATTGATTTATCGGTTGGGGCCGTGGTCGGCTTTACCAGTGTGTTGCTTTCAGTTTTGATCACTTGGTTTGGCATACCCCCCCTCATTGCTTTTGCGCTCGCCTTGGTTATCGCAACTCTGTTTGGGGCCAGCATGGGGGTGTTGATCCATTATCTAAAAGTACCGCCCTTTATTGTAACACTTGCGGGAATGTTTTTGGCGCGTGGTGCCGCATCAGCCATAACGCAAGATTCAATACCGATAAATCACCCGCTTTATCACTGGATTTCGTCAGCCTCGCTTAAGTTTGAGGATGGAGCGCGGCTAAGCATGATTGGCATATTGATGCTTGTTACCTTCATCGTTGGCGGGGTCATATTACACCGCACGCGATTTGGGTCATATGTTTATGCTTTGGGGGGCAACTCCGTTTCGGCGCAGTTGATGGGCGTTCCGATCGCAAAAACAACAATATCAATTTATGCAATCTCATCGTTTCTCGGAGGTTTGGCAGGCATTGTGTATTCGCTTTACACCTCGGCCGGATACCCTTTGGCCGCTGTTGGTCTTGAACTTGATTCAATTGCGGCAGTTGTAATTGGTGGCACGTTACTCTCAGGCGGCTATGGTTTCATGTTGGGAAGCTTTGTCGGCGTTATCTTGCAAGGGCTTGTGCAGACATATATCGTTTTTGACGGAACGCTTTCGAGTTGGTGGACCAAAATCGTCATCGGCTTTCTGCTCTTCCTATTTATCGTTTTGCAACGGTTAGTTTTCAAAAGCGGTTTTGGTCGCTCGGTTGAGGGGAAGTATAATTTATGAGCGAGCCAGGGAGCCTCATTCGCTCCCTGTCTGGGCGAATGACGGCGCGAAATTTTCACTCTCACGTGATCAACGAGATTGGTGTGGGGATCATATCCGGTAAATATCCGATTGGGACGAACTTGCCGAATGACGCGGACATGATAACGCATTTCAACGTTTCACGAACGGTCCTTCGTGAAGCGTTGAAAACGTTGGAATCCAAGGGTTTGGTTGAAGCGCGCCCTAAAATTGGTACACGTGTTTCGGCGCGCAGTCGTTGGAACCATTTTGATTGGCAAGTCCTGGCGTGGCACTATATTGCTGGCCCTGATGAGAGCTTCTGGGCGAATTTGAACGAAGTGCGGATGTCACTCGAACCGGTGGCCGCGGCAAAAGCTGCTGAAAATCGAACCGCAGATGACGTTCGCATGATGCAATATTGGATTCAGCAAATGGAGAATTCAATAGACTCTGCGCAAAATTTTGCGCTGGCAGATTTTGAATTGCACCGGGCAATTGCGGACGCCTCAATAAGCCCATTCATGCGATCAATTTCAGGAGTCATTGAATTGGCTCATGCCGCAACTTATGAGAAAATTGTAAGCGCCCCATCAAAATCATTGATCGACGGCCAGTTGATTTCTCACGGCAAACTTGTCGCGGCAATTGAAAGTGGGAACTCTACTTCCGCTTCAAACCAGATGAAAGCCATCATTAAGTTTGAAAGTAAATCAAGTTAGCGCGCTGGGCTTAACCTGAGGTTTTAGAACTTCCCCGCTCGCCGTAAATGCATGAATCTTTTTGCGATCGAACGTTAAGCCAATTTTATTTCCAATTGTGAGTCTCGTGTCGCCGCCGCATTCAACAACGAGTTGGCCAATCTCGCTATCAACATAAAGGACAACGGAATTGCCGAGCTGTTCGATAATACTGACGGTTCCAGTAATATCTGCTTTCTTCAAAGATTCAGTAACTGAGATATTTTCGGGGCGGATGCCAATTTCTATGTGATCCCCGCTCTTCACGCCAGTGCCGCTAGAATTCACAGCCATCTTCCTTGCCACGCCAAACCTAATTTCAATGGCTTTTGCCGAGGCGGTGATAACTTCCGCAGTGAAAAAATTCATCGCAGGAGATCCGATGAATGAAGCCACGAATTTATTTGCCGGTGTGTGATAAAGTTCAAGCGGTGTGCCCACTTGTGACACACGGCCATTGTCGAGCACCACAATCTTGCTGGCCAACGTCATCGCCTCAACTTGATCATGTGTGACATAAATCATTGTCGATTTTAGAGCTTTGTGAAGCTTGGCCAGTTCCAATCTCATCTGGACACGTAATAATGCGTCAAGGTTTGATAGCGGCTCATCAAAGAGGAAAACTTCTGGCTCGCGCACAAGTGACCTGCCAATTGCGACGCGCTGCCGTTGCCCGCCAGAAAGTTGTGCGGGTTTGCGATCAAGTAACTTGTCGAGTTGCAGCAATTTGGCGACTTCTGCCGTGCGCTTTTCAATTTCCTTTTTCGGCACATGTGCGACACTCATAGAAAAACCGATATTCTGGCCAACGGTGAGATGCGGATAGAGCGCGTAAGACTGAAACACCAT
>PLXI01000097.1:8122-8715 GCA_003151375.1 Hyphomicrobiales bacterium | reverse complement strand
GGCCGCATTGTGAAAACCGGCGGCAAGGAATTGGCACTCGAACTCGAGAAGAACGGCTATGCCGATTATGCGGAGAAGGCGGCGTGAGCACAGCACTGCAACTCACATCTGCTGAACAAGCATTGGGCATTTCACTGCCCAACCGCCGCATGGAAGATTGGCGCTGGACAGATTTGCGTGCGCGCATCACCAAGCCCTATGCGCATATAAAAGTCGAAGCCACAACCAAAGATGTTGAACGCCTGCTTGCGTCATCGCCTTTCGCCAAAGCCACCAAGGCGCGCGTAGTGTTTGTGANNGCATTCTAAGCTGAATGGACTTGAGGTTGCCCACAAGGTTGCGGCGGCTGGAGTTGTTGATCCGCTCATCGAGATGAATCTCAAACTTGGCGCAAAAGGTGTTGCGTTAAAATTCACGGGCCAGGCTGAACAGCTGGTTGAAGTGATCCACATCGCCACGGCTGGTAACGCCCGTGCGATGGCGATGCACAACTCTATCGAAGTTGCCGATGGCGCTTCAGCATCCATCATCGAAACTTATATCGGCGATGGTGATTATGTGTTGAATACCGTGACTTCTATTTCGCTAGGCAA
>PLXI01000097.1:0-8106 GCA_003151375.1 Hyphomicrobiales bacterium | reverse complement strand
GGCGCTTATTTGCTCAAAGGCAAACAACACGCCGACACTTGCCTTACCATCAACCACCTCGTTCCGCATTGCACCAGCCGCGAACTTTTTAAATGCGTGATGGATGACAATGCGCGCGGAATTTTTCAAGGCAAAGTTGTTGTCGCTAAACACGCGCAAAAAACCGATGGTAAGCAATCCAGCCGTGCTTTGCTGCTTTCAGAGTCCGCTGAGTTTGATGCCAAGCCGGAGCTGGAAATTTTCGCTGATGATGTGGTCTGCGGCCATGGCGCAACGGCGGGTGACTTAAACCACGATCATCTATTTTATCTCAAATCACGCGGCATTCCTGAAGCCGAAGCCAAGTCTCTGCTCATCGCCGCTTTCGTGGGCGAGGCTTTTGATCTGGTTGCCAATGATGACTGCCGCGAAGCCTTAGCGGCAATCGCTGAGCAATGGGTGGTGGGCAAGTGACATATGACGTCACCAAAATTCGGAGCGATTTCCCCATCCTCTCGCGCGAGGTCTATGGGCATCCTTTGGTGTATCTCGACAACGCCGCGTCAGCCCAAAAACCACAAGTTGTCATTGATGCGATGACTAGTGCGATGACCGAAACCTATGCCAATGTGCATCGTGGCCTGCATTTCCTCTCAAATGCTTCTACCGATGCGTTTGAAAACGCGCGAGAGTCAGTGCGCCGCTTCATAAATGCAGCCTCAAAAGATGAAATTGTCTTCACCCGCAATGCCACTGAGGCCATCAACTTGGTGGCGGCAAGCTTTGGTGGGCAGGTGATCGGGCAGGGCGACGAGATCATCATCTCCATTCTCGAACATCATTCCAACATTGTGCCTTGGCATTTCCACCGTGAACGGCGCGGCGCAGTGATCAAATGGGCCCCCATCGACGATGAAGGAAACTTCCTGATCGATGATTTCGCCAAGCTCATCAACGCGGGCACCAAGATGGTGGCCATCACCATGATGTCCAATGCGCTGGGTACTGAAGTTCCGGTGGCTGAAGTGATCAAAATCGCCCATGCCCATGGCATTCCAGTTCTCGTTGATGCCAGCCAAGCGGCCTGCCACGGCAAGATCGACGTGCAAGCGCTGGATGCTGATTTCCTCGTCTTCACCGGCCATAAAACCTATGGGCCAACCGGAATAGGCGTGCTTTACGGCAAGGCAAAGCACCTCAAAAATATGCCGCCTTATCAAGGTGGTGGCGAGATGATTGCAGAAGTCACTTTAGATAAAATCACCTATAATGATCCGCCACACCGTTTTGAGGCGGGAACACCCGCCATTGTAGAGGCCATCGGCCTTGGTGCGGCGCTGGATTATATGACCGCAATTGGCATTGAGAACATTGCCGCTCATGAAAAGGCACTGCATGATTATGCCATGGAACGGCTCACCAAGATCAACTCACTCAAAATCTATGGCCACGCCAAACATAAAGGCCCGATCATTTCCTTCACCATGCAAGGTGCGCACCCCCATGACGTGGCAACCGTGATTGACCGGCAAGGCATAGCTGTGCGCGCTGGCACGCATTGCACCCAGCCACTGCTCACCCGCCTTGGTGTGACGGCCACGGCGCGGGCTTCTTTTGCTATGTACAACACATTGCCAGAGGTTGATAAATTGGCCGAAGCACTTATCACTGCTCAGAGGATATTCACGTGAGTGAAGTTAACACCATCACCCAAGCCACTGGCGACAACGCGCCCAACCCTTCGGCTATTCCGGCTGACGAGTTGGCGCGGATGACTGACGACATCATCGCAGCGCTGAAAACCGTCTACGATCCTGAAATCCCCGTGGATATTTATGAACTCGGACTGATCTATAAGGTTGATATTGATGATGATCGCAATGTCGCCATTGATATGTCGCTGACTGCCCCCGGCTGCCCAGTGGCCGGTGAAATGCCAGGTTGGGTGGAAAACGCCGTCGGCGCAGTGCCGGGTGTTTTAGGGGTTAAAGCTAAAATTACATTTGACCCGCCATGGGATCATTCACGCATGAGTGAAGAAGCCCGCATGGCGATGAATATGTGGTAGGATGAAATGATGACACAAACCGCACCAACACGCTCGCGCCCAGCCGTGATGAAGATAACGCCCGCGGCTTTGTCGCGTTTGCAGGAACTGATGCGCAAGCAAGAAGGCGCTGGCCTGCGCGTTGGCGTTAAAAACGGCGGCTGCGCTGGAATGGAATACACTATGGAATGGGCCAAAGAGCAGGGCCGATTTGATGAGGTGATAGAGCAAGATGGCGCGCGGGTGTTGATTGATGCCAAGGCCGTGATGTTCTTGCTCGGCACCGAAATGGATTTTCAGTCCACCACGCTCAAATCTGGCTTTGTGTTCAACAATCCCAATCAAATCTCGGCCTGCGGCTGTGGCGAAAGCGTTCAGTTGAAAGAGGCCGAAGCCACCCCATAAGTTAGGCGCAATCCTACGAGGGATGGGTGTTTAGAACATGCTTCCGTTTTGCAGGCGTTCGGTTGGTGGTGCTGTTCGCTCCGACAAGAACACAATGCCGGCAAGGTCGCCCCTGCGCCACACCACCTTGGCTGTCTGCATGAAGCCATCACTCGGTACCACGAATTTAAATTCGTTAGGCAAGGCCAGTTGGTCTTTGACAACAAGGCGCGCACCGGTTTCAGAAATATCGCGCACCTGACAGTCAACAGCGTGCGCGCCGTTCAGGCGATAAACCTTGGCGGTTTTCAACACGCGTTGGCGTGAGGCACGACGGTTATTTTCACCGGTTGTAGTTGACACAATATACAATCCTAAGTGTATTAAAGTTAACGCCAACCGGTTAAAAAATCATTGCAACGCTTCGCCATTTTTGCTCGGCGTTAACGTTTAACCAAGAAGGCCGGCATATTTCCCGCATGAAAGCCCGAAGAATCGTCAACCGCCTCGTGTTTGTGCCGAGGCGGATTGCGACTGGGGCGTTCTGCAACAACAACGTTTGGTTCTGGTAAAGGTTCCTCAACTCGTGGTTGAGGTGCCTGCACCGGAGGCCTAATGCGTTTGCTTTCGCGCTTTGGGCGCACAGGCACTGCAGAGGGTTCTGGTTCTGCAACAACATTATCCAGCTTGAAATACGGAATATCTTTCTTGATCAGGTCAAGAACGCCTTTGAGCTGTTTGCTTTCTTCGCGCGTTACCATAGTGAAGGCGTGACCTTCGCGTCCGGCGCGGCCCGTGCGGCCAATGCGGTGCACATAATCCTCAGAATGAGTGGGCACATCAAAGTTAAACACATGGCTGACGTCAGGAATATCGAGTCCTCGGGCTGCAACATCTGATGCGATCAAAATCGTCAGCTCATTGGCGCGAAATGCCGCCAAAGTTTTCATCCGTGCCGATTGATCCATGTCGCCATGCAGCGCCCCGGCGTTGAAGCCATGTTGACGCAGAGATTTATCCAACAATGCAACTGTGGTTTTGCGGTTAGCAAAAACGATGGCATTCTTGATGTTATCTTGGGTGCGGATAAGAGTGCGCAAGGTGTCGCGCTTGGCCTTGGGATCGTGCGGCGCTTGCACCAATTGCTGGACAATGGACTCGGCAGTGGAAGAGCGCTGGGACGTTTCAATCTTTACCGGATTATGCAGAAATGTCTCGGTCAGCCGCTGAATTTCTGGCGGCATGGTGGCGGAGAAGAACATCGTCTGGCGGGTAAAAGGCAACAGCTTGCAGATGCGTTCAATGTCAGGAATAAAGCCCATGTCCAACATGCGGTCGGCTTCATCAATCACCAGCATTTCAATGCCGCTCATCATCAGGCGTCCGCGTTCAAAATGATCCAGCAAACGCCCTGGCGTTGCAATCACCACATCTGCGCCACGGTCAATCTTGGCGGCCTGTGGGTCAAACGCCACACCGCCAATAAGCAGAGCAACCGTCAACTTGTGGTTCTTGCCCAGCGTGGCAAAACTTTCTTCCACTTGGGCTGCCAGTTCACGCGTCGGCTCCAGAATAAGCGTGCGCGGCATACGCGCCCTGGCGCGGCCTTTTTCCAGCATTGAAAGCATCGGCAATACGAATGCGGCTGTCTTACCTGAGCCAGTTTGTGCAAGGCCCATCACATCCTTGCGCTGCAGAGCATGTGGTATGGCCTGCGTTTGGATGGCAGTGGGTGTGGTATAACCGGCAGCGGTAATCGCTTCCAGTACTTTGGGGCTGAGCCCCAGTTCGGAAAAACTCATTGATACAGAAAAACCAATCCGGCGAATAAAACAAATAGCGCCCTTGGGGCTTCGCCTACACGAAAGGCGCTGGATTATTGCGCCGCTTATAGATAATCCGCATCAGAGTCAATTTAACTACAAGGCCGTTTACCTTCAAATTGAACATATGATTTATTTGTTATCACCGAGTGCCTTGTCCGCAGCGCCACCAATCAACCCGCCCACCAAAGGGGCAAGGATAAATAGCCACAATTGCTGAAGGGCCCAGCCGCCTTCAATCACCGCCGTGGCGATGGAGCGGGCAGGGTTCAGCGAGGTATTGGCCACCGGAATTGACATGATATGCATTGCCCCCAGCGTCAGTCCGATGGCAACAGGTGCCATGACCCCAGCGCCATCTTTGCGCGTTACACGGGCAATCACAAAGATGAAGACCGCGGTTTGCATGATTTCCATAGCGCCAGCAGCCAATAGGTTGAACTTGCCACCGGAATGTTCGCCATAGCCATTGGCAGCAAAGCCCGCTGGTAATTCACCTGTGCCTGCATTTTTGAGCAGAAACGCAAAGAAAAGCGCCGCCAAAATACCGCCGACGATTTGAGCCACGATATAGCCCAGCACTTTGCCACCATCAAAACGCCCGGCTTGCCACAAGCCAACTGAAACCGCCGGATTGAAATGCCCGCCAGATATCGGCCCCACGGCATAGGCCATGGCCATTACGGTGATGCCAATACATAAGGCAACCCCAAGCCCCGCGGCATTTCCTGAAATCAAAGCCGCGCCCAATACCGCTGAAACCAACATAAATGTGCCGAGCGCTTCGGCGAATAGTGATCGTGACATTAAATTTTCCTCCAAAAGTAAGCCGCATGCCTTTTAGCTGATTCGTAATTTTCATGCAGGCGTTAACCCAAGGTCAAAGTTCTCGCGCCTTGCAGGCAAGTGATGCTAAGATGGCATTGTGCTTACACTGACCACCTTACCCAGCGTGAAAACGCCCAATATGCTTCTGCGTGAATTGCAGACCGCTGACGCGCGCGATCTTGCAGGCTTTATGATGCAGCCACGCTATCAGCGCTTTATCGTCAATCGCTTGCGCCATGACAGCGAGGTGAAAGCTTTTGTCGAGCGGCACGTCGCCAGCCAAGGCGACAAGCGCAGGCATGTGTTTCATTTGGCTGCTGAAGAGCGCCATTCGGGCGAAGTGGTAGGCGATGGGTTTTTGATCGCCCAAAGTGAAAATAAATTTGAAATCGGTTGGGGTCTGCATCCCGCCCTGTGGCAGGCAGGCTTTGGCACCGAAATTGGCCAAGCTTTGATGGGCATTGCCTTTGAGCGGCTCTCTGCCAAAAGTGTCTGGTGCAAAATCATGAAGCCCAATCGCGCTTCATCAGCATTGGCATTGCGGCTTGGCATGGAATTGATGAGCACCACCGAAAGCATGAGCTTAGGCCATGGCCGCGTCGAAGACGTGGAGTTCTATAGCCAGGACGCGGCAAGCTATTTCAACGCTGCCTATTAAGGGCCCTTCAAGTGAAGAGTGATGTCACCGTGGTGGGGTCTGGGCCCGCGGGCCTGATGGCCGCAGATGTGCTTTCTGCAACCGGCCACAAGGTTACGATTATCGATCAAGCCAAATCGCCTGCGCGAAAATTTCTGCTTGCAGGCAGGGGTGGGCTGAACCTGACGCATTCTGAGCCGTTGGAAAAACTATTGCCGCGTTATGGGCAAGCAGCAAATTTTCTTGCACCGATGATAAAGGCCTTCTCTCCAGATCAGGTGGTGCGCTGGGCGCAAGATTTGGGCCAAGATACTTTTGTGGGTTCATCAGGTCGGGTGTTCCCCAAAGCCATGAAAGCTTCGCCTTTGCTGCGCGCCTGGCTGAGGCGGCTGGAGGCACAAGGCGTTGTGCTTAAATCCAACCAGCGCTGGCAGGGTTTTGATGAGGCACCCACCATTCTAGCCCTTGGCGGTGCCAGTTGGCCCGAAATGGGAAGTGACGGCGCTTGGGTTAAAACCTTCCGTGCTGCGGGCATCAAGGTCAACGAGCTGCAACCCTCCAACGGCCGAATACTTATTCCGTGGACGGAGCATTTTAAAACGCGCTTCTCTGGCGTGCCGATCAAAAACGTGATGCTGCGTTATGCCAACCAGCAAGCCAAGGGCGAAATCGTCATCACGGCCCAAGGCCTGGAAGGCGGGGCCGTTTATCAGCTTCACCGCGTCATGAGGGAGCAGCCGGGCCTCGCCTTGTTGATTGATTTGAAACCCGACCTGAATGTTGATGCCATTGCCAAGCGTTTGGCCTTGCCTCGTGGGCGGATGAGCCAGTCCAACTTCTTGCGCAAGGGGTTAGGGTTAACCCCTCAAGCCATCGCGTTGATACATGAAACTAAAGCTGCGATCAGTGCCGAAGGCTTGAAGTCACTTACCCTGAATCCACAAGGTTTTGCTGGCATTGAACGCGCCATTTCAAGCGCTGGCGGCGTGGCACTTTCTGAGCTGGATCAAAATTGCCAACTCAAATCGAGGCCGCTCACCTATTGTGTGGGGGAGATGCTGGATTTTGATGCGCCAACAGGCGGCTATCTATTGCAAGCGGCATTCTCAACCGCAGTGGCGGCTGCGCGGGATCTCGTAAAAAGCCTTGCCACAGCGTAGCCATAAATTGATAATAGATGAAAGGTTCATTCATCAGACGTTCAGACTAGTTTTGCTAAGCCAGCACCAAGTTCAACGTATCAAACAATGGAGATTAACATGAAAAAATTTCTCACTATCACTGCTGCCACGCTATTTACCGCCACAACCTTTGTGGCAACGATTGCCCCAAGCCAAGCGAGCAGCCTCCAAGCGATGTGCCGCGCTGAAGCCCGCCATGCGGCGCGCGAAGCAGGTGGCAATAATGTTGCTGCTGGTGCAATCACCGGCGCTGCATTGGGCGGCTTGTTTGGTGCTGTCACTGGCCATGGTGCCGCAAGCAACACGCTGACTGGCGTTGCCGTGGGCGGTATTGGCGGTGGCGCTTTGGGTGCTGCTGGTNNAATGTCTATAACGATTGCATGGAAAACAACTAATCAGATCCACTGACTAACTGGGTTTTAAGGACGAGCTGGCGCATTTTAATCAATGCGTCAGCTAGTTCATTTTACTTACCTTCGGTAAACGCGATCTTCAAAGCAAATAGCGCGAACACCCCAGCGAAGGTGTAATCAATACGCCGCAATACCTGTGGGCGGGCTTTCAACCAGCCCACCAATCGCTCAGCCACCAAAACCGCGATGATCGAAAGCGGAATATTCAGGGCCACAAAATAGAGCCCGAAGAATAATAATTTTCCGCGCGCATCGGGATCGCCGCTGGCAATAAACTGCGGCAAGAAGGTGATAAAGAATATCACCACCTTGGGGTTGGTGAGGTTCACCATCACCCCCAGAAGAAAACTTTTTAATACCGATGTCGAAACCGCCCCTTGGGCTTTCACATTAAGAGATGAACCATGGCGGATGGCATCAACGGCTAGCCACAGCAAATAACCAGCGCCGAAGATTTTGAGCAATAGAAAGCCCGTAGCCGAGGCGCTGATCAATGCTGATACACCAAAGGCCACGAGAAAGGTGTGTACCACGCAGCCCATGTTAGAGCCGATGGCCGAAGCAATGCCCGCGCGCCTGCCNNACGGTGCGTGATAAAAACAGGCTCATATCCGGGCCCGGCGTTGCAAACAGCAAAATGCTGGCACCGGTATAGGCAAGAAAGACGGGCAGGGAGGGCAGGAAATTCATGGCACTTGCTTTCGTAATCTCAAGCCGCTATCTCGCGCACTGCGCAACGCACGAGCAAGTGATTTTACTTGCGAAGTGAAAGATGCGGCAGAACCAAATCGCGGGATTAGCTCAGTTGGTAGAG
>PLXI01000043.1 GCA_003151375.1 Hyphomicrobiales bacterium | reverse complement strand
GCCCGCCGGGCACGGGCAAAACCACAATTGCGCGTTTATTGGCTGGCGAAACGGGTTTGGCTTTTGAACAGATGTCGGCCGTGTTTTCTGGCGTTGCAGATTTGAAGAAGGCCTTCGAGCAAGCGCGGATGCGGCGCATGCAGGGCAGGGGAACGTTGTTGTTTGTGGATGAAATCCACCGCTTTAACAAAGCCCAGCAAGATGGCTTTTTGCCCTACGTTGAAGATGGCACTATCACGCTGGTTGGAGCAACCACTGAGAACCCGAGCTTTGAGCTTAACTCAGCGCTGCTCTCGCGCGCGCAAGTATTAGTGTTGCAGCGACTGGATGAGCAGGCTCTGGCCGGGTTATTGGAACGCGCCGCACTATATGAAAAGCGTCTGGTGCCGCTGACATCTGAGGCGCGCGCCGCTCTCATCAACATGGCTGATGGCGATGGGCGTTATTTCCTCAATCTTGTCGAAGAAGTTTTTAATGCCGTGCCAGAAGGTGCTGCAGCTTTGGATGTTGCAGCGTTAAGCAAAGTCAGCGCCAAGCGCTTGCCGCTCTACGACAAGGCCGCCGATGGCCATTACAATCTTATATCGGCTTTGCACAAATCAGTGCGTGGATCTGACCCTGATGCAGCGCTGTATTGGTTGGCACGCATGTTGGCGGCTGGCGAAGACCCGCTTTTTTTAGCGCGGCGCATTGTGCGTATGGCGATTGAAGATGTGGGGCTGGCTGATCCGCAAGCCGTGCAACAGGCAATGGCTGCGAAAGATGTTTATGAATTTCTTGGCTCGCCAGAGGGTGAATTGGCTTTGGCCCAAGCGGTGATTTATGTGGCCTCAGCGCCCAAATCAAATGCGGTGACCGTGGGCTTTGGAGCGGCAATGGCAGCGGCGCGTGAGACAGGTTCGCTTATGCCGCCCAAAACCATTTTGAATGCGCCGACCAAATTGATGAAGCAGCAGGAGTATGGTTCGGGCTATTTATACGATCACGATCAGCCCGATGCCTTTTCAGGGCAGGATTACTTTCCAACCGAAATGGGACGAAGGCAGTTTTACAAACCTGTCGAGCGCGGCTTTGAGCGCGAGATTCAAAAGCGCTTGGATTATTGGGCAAAGCTTCGGCGCGAGAAAACGAAAAAGCCGGATCAAGACTGACCCGGCTTTGAAGTTTTTGCAGGGAGGTTATGAATTGCGGTTTTGATCAACACTATAGGGGCCGGCTCCCGCAGCAGCAAAGAACAAGAAGATGAAGCAGAACAGAATGGCGGCTTCACCGTGGTTAATCAAAGGGTAGATTGAATTTGGCATGTGAGCCATGAAATAGGCCACTGCCATTTCGCCCGCCAAAACAAAGGCCACATAGCGCGTAAAGAAGCCAACCGTTATTAGCAATCCGCCAACGGTTTCGAGAACGCCTGCCACCAGCAGCAAAGTCGACAGCGGTTGGTCGCCCGCTGAAGTAGGCCAATGAAACAGTTTACTGGTACCGTGTTCTAAGAAAAGCAGCCCTGAAAAAATACGCAGGGCGGCGTGCAATTGCGGTTGCCAAGATGATGGGATAATACCGTTTAACATACGAAAAATGCTCCAATTGGGTTATGGTTAGTAATTGTAATTTACAAAATTACATTACTCAAGCCCTTTTCTCCTTTCCATTCNNTTCAAGTCCCTCCGCCCGCACCAGCCGCGCTTGACGTAGCAAATTGAGAGAACGAGAGAGAACATGCAAGTCACCGAAACGTTGAACGCGGGTTTAAAGCGCGAATTTAAAGTGGTTATCACTGCTGCTGATCTGAACAAAGATCTGGATGCCAAGTTGGTGGATATTGCCGCGCGAGCCCAGATCAAGGGTTTCCGCCCGGGCAAAGTTCCTGTCGCGCATGTGCGCAATCTTTATGGCAAGTCAGCCATGGCTGAAGTTATCCAGACCAAGGTTGATGAAAAATCGCGTGAGATTTTCGCTGAACGCAAACTTAAGCCAGCTTATGCGCCAGATGTGAAACTTCCCGAAGACGAAAAAGAAGTGAATGCTGTGATGGACGGCAAAGCCGATTTGGCTTTCACCGTGGCATCAGAAATCGTTCCGGAATTTGAAGTGAAGGATTTTAGCGGATTGACGTTGCAAAAGCATGTGGTTGCGGCTTCTGATGAAGCAGTTGATGCACAGCTCAAAACCTTGACTGAAAGCTATAAGAATTATGAGCCTAAGAAGGCTGGTGCCAAAGCTGCTAAGGGCGATCGTGTGACCATGGATTTCGTCGGTTCCATTGATGGCAAGGAATTTGACGGTGGTAAGGGCGAAGACATTCCGTTGGAAATTGGTTCCAACCAATTCATCCCGGGCTTTGAAGACCAACTGATTGGTGCCAAGGCAGGCGATGATGTGACCGTTAAGGTGACGTTCCCAGCTAATTATTCTGCTTCGAATTTGGCGGGCAAGGATGCCACTTTCGCTGTCAAAGTGAAGGGCGTTGATGCGCCAGCTGAGACAAAGATTGACGACGACTTTGCCAAAAAGATTGGTTTTGAAGACTTGTCCAAATTGAAGGACATGGTGAAATCCGGTGTTGAACGCGAACACGCCCAATTGACAGCAATGAAGCTCAAGCGCGATGTGCTGGATGCTATGGACAAAGATTATAGTTTTGATCTGCCATCAAAGCTGGTTGAGGCCGAATTTGAAACCATCTGGAAGGCGCTCACCCAAGAAATGCAAAAGGCCGGTAAGTCTTTTGCTGACGAAAACACCACTGAAGAAAAAGCCCGTGCCGATTATTTCAAGATTGCAGAACGCCGCGTGCGTTTGGGCCTTGTGCTGGGCACCATTGGCGACAGAGAAAAAGTTGAGATCAGCGAACAAGAATTGCAGCAGGCTTTAATTACCCGGGCGCGCCAATTCCCCGGCCAAGAAAAGCAGGTGTTTGATTTCTACCGCAAGAATACCAATGCCTTGATGGAATTACGTGGGCCAATCTTCGAACAAAAGGTGGTTGATCTCATCGTATCCAAAGCCAAGGTGACAGATAAATCTGTATCCGCCGAAGAACTGAAGAAATTGGTCGAAGACGAAGAAGAGGCTGCGTAAGCTTTTCATCGGCGATATAAGTATCGATGATCGGCGGGCGTTCAGTCCGCCGATTTTTTTATGCGCTAATCAATCCCTGCATCGGCTTTACCATGCCGCTGTCAGGGAACACTTTGTCGGCAAGAACTTGTTCCGAGAAGCCAAACTGATCCGCCAGCAAGCCCTTCACAATGCCGCGCAAATCAGTGGTTGGCTTCAAATCGCGCTGCTCATAGAGATCGGCGTCTTTGAGACCGGGCCAATCGGTTATCATGCGACCGCCTTTAATGGCGCCACCTGCTAAAAACGCCAGTGAGCCTGTGCCGTGATCTGTACCCACCGTGCCATTGATGCGGGCGGTGCGGCCAAACTCCGTCATCACCACAATCGAGGTTTGGTTCCACACTGGCCCCAAGGCATTTTCAAATTCAGCCAAGGCACCATCTAAGCCAGCAAGCAAGCTGAACAAGCGGCCCTTTGCACCGCCTTCATTTTCGTGCGTGTCCCAACCATCGAAGGCCATAGCAGCAATGCGCGGGCCATCATCCGCGGCCATCAATTTTGCAGCACTTCTGGCTTGGCGCACCATCTCATTGGGCCTGTCTGAATTATTCACGCCCTTCATGGCGCTATTAGCCAGGGATTGCGTGTCTATGCCTTCGCGCAAAAGCTCTCCCAACTTAGGGTCGCGGTGGGTGTAAAGATCAAGCAGGCGGCTTGCTGTATCAGCATTTGGAAGGCCGGGCCCGCCTGGTGCCCAGCCGAGCGTTTCAGCTGGCCCACGGATCACCAATGGGGCGATAGCACCGACGGCCAAGTAATTACTGGTACCAATGCGCTGGCCTTGCGGCAGATTAAAAATGGCACGGTTGAGCCAACCCGAGTCAGTACGGTTGGGCCCGTTGTAACCACTTTCCAAAACATCCTGCCCATCAAAGTGGCTGCGCTCACGATAGGAAGTAACTGCAGCATGAACAACGGCAGCTTTGCCTTGCTTGAACATGCGCTGGAAATTCGTCATCGCAGGGTTGAGGCTGAAGAAACTATCAAGTTCCAGCCCGGCGCTATCGCCAGTTTTAGT
>PLXI01000145.1 GCA_003151375.1 Hyphomicrobiales bacterium | reverse complement strand
GATCAACACGCGCCCTATATTATGCGGTTTCAACTCTTGTGATGATTGGAAGACTAAGTAGCCGACAAATAGAAACGCAGGTGATGTCCACAGCGCGATACTTGAGCCTGACGCAACCAATGCTGAGATGATGGA
This sequence comes from Hyphomicrobiales bacterium, assembly GCA_003151375.1. Classification (GTDB taxonomy): domain Bacteria; phylum Pseudomonadota; class Alphaproteobacteria; order Rhizobiales; family Aestuariivirgaceae; genus Aestuariivirga. The sequence goes on along the minus strand of PLXI01000145.1, from coordinate 3,427 downwards.
TGAGCCAACATCAGCACCCAATAACACCGAAAGCCCAAGGCTTGCAGGCAGTGTTCCCGTGCTTGCGATATTTGTGACGATGAGTGCGGTGGCCGTGCCACTGCCCAAAACCAAAGTGGCAAGTAGCCCTGCAATCAATGCAGAAAAGCGATTACCCAGACGGTATTCAATGAAATATTTAAGTTGCTCTTCCCATACCCTCAAAATGCCGGTGCGCACCATGCGCACGCCCCAGAGCAGCAACGCCACACCGCCAACCAGATTTAGAATGACTAATGTGGAAGGGTTCATGTTTTATGGCCAGGGCAGAGACCAGGTTTTGACATTGGTATAAAATTTCATCGCTTCCGCCACACCTTCCTTGATGCCATTGCCAGAATCCTTGATACCGCCGAAGGGCGACATTTCAATCCTATAACCTGGCACTTCCCAGATGTTCACAGTGCCCACATTCAGTCCTTCGATATAACGGGTGATGCGCTGCAAATTGTTGCTGCACACACCGGACGAAAGGCCGAAAGCCGTTGAATTGGACATGGCAATCAATGCCTCATCATCAGCGGGCGCGCGAATGATCGGGATCACCGGCCCAAAGGTTTCTTCAAATACCAATTCGGATTTTGGGTTGACAAAATCTATGGTGATCGGCGGCAGCACAGCGCCTTTGCGCTCCGGGTGATAGAGAATTTTTGCGCCATCATTTCCTGCGGCCAGCACGCGGTTTTCAAACATCTCGGCAGTGCGCGCATTCACCACGCAGCCCAAATCTGTGTCTGGATTCTCCGGATCGCCGAATTTAATTTTCTTGGCCTTGGCTAAAACTTTTTCAACAAAAGCATCGGCCACTTTTGGCTGCACCAGAATGCGCTTCACTGCAGTGCAGCGTTGGCCCGAGTTTTTGGTGGCCCCGGCCACAGCTAATTCCGCCGCCTTGTCGAGATCGGATTCTGAGAGATCATCCAGCACAATCAGTGGATCATTGCCGCCCAATTCCAAAGCCGCGCGTGTGTAACCAGCTTTGGCGGCGATGATCTTGCCCACGCGCACGCCACCTGTGAAAGTGATGACGTTGATGTTGGGATTCAAAATCATCTCATCGCCAATGTCAGCAGGCAGTCCCGTCACCACTTGGAACATCTCTGGCGGCAGGCCCGCTTCGTATAAAATATCCGCCAGCTTGATAGCGGTCAGTGGGGTTAGATCTGTGGGCTTGCACACCACGCAATTATTGGTGGCAATGGCGGGAGCGATTTTATGGCTCACCATGTTAAGAGGATGGTTGAAAGGTGTGATCGCACTGATAACGCCCACTGGTTCGCGCTTGGTGAAAATTTTGCGCGCCTTACCTTGTGGAGTGAGGTCGCAGGAAAATATTTGGCCATCATCGAGAATGGCCAGCATTCCCGCCAGTGAAAACACATCATAGGCGCGGCCACATTCATAAGCCGAGTCTTTCATGCTGAGGCCAAGCTCCAGCGTGATCAATTGCGCCAGATCTTTGGCATTCTTTTTGATGAGCTCAGCCGTGCGGAACAAAATCTGCTGGCGCTCATAGCGTGTCAGCTTGGGTTTGAAAGCAGCCGCAATCTCAAAAGCCTTGGCCGCATGTTCGGCTCGCCCTGCGGGTACAGTGCCAATCACTTCACCAGTGTAAGGATAGCGCACTTCAAAAGTTTTATCGGCGAATACTTTCTTGCCGCCAATCCTCATCGCTTCATGAATGATCGCCCGCGCCATCACGCCTCCACACAATTACAGCCGACATAAAACGCATCCCAATTATGGAGCGGGTTCGGCAGGCTCTTCAGTTTCACATTGCTGATAAAGGGTATGACTTGCTCAGACAAACCGCCATGTGAACGAAGTGGTGCATCAAGCCCTGAAAGATCATGTTTTGCTGCAGAAGTGCCAATCACTTTGCTATGTTTTGCCCCGCCCGAAATCACAATTAAATCACCACATCGTTCGGTATAAAGTCCATAAGTTTTCACTGCCTCATTACGAGGTAAAACCACATCAATGCCCTCTTGCGCGCTGATGAATTGAGCAGCCTCATCGACACTTGGCCCATAAAGATAAATCTGCGCGAACGAGCCCAGCGCCCCGTGATGCACGACATATGGATCAGTGATCGGCAATATCACCCGGGTTTTTCCAACGCCAAATTGCTTGTCCAAAGCATCTTGCAGATAGATCACGTCAGGCGTTCCATCAGCGTTGTGTTTATCTTTCATCCCGTGGTCTGCCACAATAATGAGTATGCAACCCACCTCATCCAAGCCACCAATATATCCATCCATCATTTTATAAAATGAATTGGCGCCAGCCGAACCGGGCGCGAACTTATGCTGCACATAATCAGTGGTGGAAAGATACATCAAATCCGGTGCATCACGTTTCAGAAGTTTAACACCTGCGGCAAAAACAAATTCTGACAAGTCAGCCGAATAAACCTCTGGCACAGGCTTGCCCACAAACTTGGGCACATCTTGAATGCCATTTTCTTTCAGCGTAGCTAAATCCGCCTTTTCAGCTGAGAAACAAATGGCAGTGCCATCAAATTTCAATCCCTTGCCCAACAGCAAGCGCAATTTGTCTTTGGCGGTGACAACGCAAACTTTCGCGCCGGCTTTCTGAAAGCTTGCGAAAATCGTTTCCGCCATCAGCCACTTCGGATCATTCATCATGGTCTCAAGGCCCGTAGCCGGATCAATGAGATAGTTCCCACCAATGCCGTGAACTTTGGGCAAAGATCCAGTGGCAATCGACATGTTGTTGGGGTTTGTAAAGCTCGGCATCGCCGAAAGGCCACGCAGATTCTCGCCCTTGGCGATGATGCGTTTTAAATGCGGCATCAATCCATCGCCCATGGCGCGTTCCATATATTCAGGCTCACTGCCGTCACAGCATATCACCACAACTGGCCGCTTGGGCCAATGATAATCGCGCCCATTGTTTGAAACAGTTATCACGCTTCCCTCGGCGTCATGTCTTTGACATTCATTTCGGACAGCACGTGTTTGATTGCATCGACCACGCGCTCCATCACCTCTTCATTGAGTTGGCCAATGGTGCCGATACGGAATGAATCACGCTGCGTTAGCTTGCCGGGATAGATCGCAAAGCCGCGGCTGCGCAGGCGCTCATAGAAACCCTCAAACTTAAAATTAGGATCAGCTGGCGTGAGGAATGTTTGAATGATTGGTCCCGCCTCATTGCCCGAAAGCAGTGGCACAAGACCAAGCTCACTCAACCCATTGATGAGAACCTGCGCGTTGCGTTGATAGCGGCGCAAACGCATTTGCGTGCCGCCTTCTTGCTCCAGTTCTTGCAGCGCTTGATGGAAGGCAACCAACGCATGCGTCGGCGGCGTGAAGCGGAATTGGCCACTTGCTTGCAGGCTTTTCCATTGTTCAAACAAATCCAA
>PLXI01000256.1 GCA_003151375.1 Hyphomicrobiales bacterium | reverse complement strand
CATGCGCTTGGTGAGCGTGGTGACGAGAACACGTTGGCCAGCGAGCGCCACAATTTTGCATTCAGCGATTACATCATCAACCTGCGTCTTCACCGGGCGGATAGAAACTGGCGGATCGATGAGGCCTGTGGGGCGAATGATTTGTTCGGAGAATACGCCACCCGTTTGCTGCAACTCCCAACTGCCAGGCGTGGCCGAAACATAAATGCTCTGCGGCCGCATCGCGTCCCATTCTTCAAAACGCAGCGGGCGATTATCGATGCAAGACGGCAGGCGGAAACCATATTCCGCCAGTGTGGCCTTGCGGTTAAAGTCGCCCTTGAACATGCCGCCGATTTGTGGAACCGTAACATGGCTTTCATCGGTGAACACAATGGCATTGTCCGGCAGATATTCAAACAAAGTCGGCGGCGGCTCACCCGGCTTACGCCCGGTGAGATAACGCGAATAATTTTCGATGCCAGCGCATGATCCCGTAGCGATCATCATTTCGATGTCAAACATGGTGCGTTGTTCCAAACGCTGAGCTTCCAATATCCGCCCAGCGGAATTGAACTCTGCCAGCCGCTGCTGCAAATCAACTTTGATGCGCGTGACAGCTTGTTCAAGCGTGGGCTTGGGTGTCACATAATGCGAATTGGAATAAATTTTGACTTGCTCCAACTCAGCGCGTTTTTGGCCGGTGAGCGGATCAAATTCCGAAATGCTCTCCACCTCATTGCCGAAAAGTGAAAACCGCCAAGCGCGATCATCCAAATGCGACGGGAACAATTCAATCGTATCGCCGCGTACGCGGAATGTGCCACGCACAAAGTTCTGATCATTGCGTTTGTAATGCAGCGCCACAAGGTCGCTAATCAAAGCGCGTTGATCCGTGTGCTGACCTTTTTTAACTTGAAAGGCCATGGCGGAATAAGTTTCCACATCGCCAATGCCATAGATGCACGACACTGACGCAACCACGATCACATCATCGCGTTCCAACAGTGAGCGCGTGGCGGAATGGCGCATCCGGTCGATCTGTTCGTTGATCGAACTTTCTTTCTCGATGTAAGTGTCAGACCGCGCCACATAGGCTTCCGGTGTGTAGTAATCGTAGTAAGAAACGAAATACTCAACCGCGTTGTTGGGGAAGAAATTCTGAAACTCACCATAAAGCTGCGCAGCCAAAGTTTTATTCGGCGCCATGATGAGGGCAGGGCGTTGCGTGGCTTCGATGATCTTGGCCATGGTGTAAGTTTTGCCAGAGCCAGTGACACCCAGCAGAACCTGATTGCGCTCATTGCCATTGATGCCCGCCACCAATTCTTTGATGGCGGTGGGCTGATCGCCCTTGGGTTCATAAGGCGAAACTACTTCAAGCCGCTTGCCGCCCTCGCTTTTTGGCGGCGTGATTGGCTTTGCAGGCAATACCATTGGCAGCGCCTGCATCTCAGGGCGCAAGCCCGCCATTAAACCAGCAGCGCTCTCCGGCAGTTCATAGCCTTCAAGTTTTGGCTGCGGTGCTTCGGCGAATCCGCCGTCTTGTCGTGAATGACCCATGGTTTGGATATAGGCGTTGCTTGCGCCAGAAAAAAGGGCGCTGCTGACACCTGCTGTCAGCAACCGCCTACCAGGGAATACGGGTGCATTCCGGACGGCCCACTATCCAGTTGTTATTGCCAGACACGAAACGAGCCAAAAAGCGGAAATAGTTGGGGATGGCGGATTGCCGCCCAAGGTGATCTGCCTTAAAGTTAGGCAGTGTTGAACCGCTCACAAAAAGAAAGCAGTCAACTTGGAAACGCAAAAGGGGACTTTAAATGACACTGATTAATCCGTCACCCTCGTTACATAACGAGGATTTGGCGCCTGCAGCCAATCGAAACTGGGGTGCTTTTTCTATTTTCAACGTCTGGACGTCAGACGTTCACAGCCTTTACGGATACTTCCTTGCCGCCAGCCTTTTTCTTCTCTGCGGCAATTTTTTTAACTTCGTTATCGCCATCGGTTTGGGCTCTGTCATAGTTTATCTGCTGATGAACATGGTGGGCATTGCCGGTGCAAGAACGGGCGTGCCTTATCCCGTCTTGGCACGCGCATCCTTCGGCACATTCGGTGCTAACATTCCAGCACTCGTGCGTGCCATCGTTGCCTGTTTTTGGTATGGCGCACAAACTTCTGCGGCTTCCGGTGCCATCGTTGCGTTGTTGACCAGAAATCAAGGCATGATGGATTTCCAAACCAACAGCCACATGCTGGGCCACTCAACACTTGAAGTGATTTGCTATGTGATCGTCTGGGCCTTGCAGCTTCTTATCATCCAAAACGGCATGGAAACGGTGCGTAAGTTCCAGGATTGGGCAGGGCCTGCCGTTTGGGTCATGATGCTGCTGCTGGCTATTGTATTAGTCGTAAAATCGGGAACCATTAGTTTCGGCAGTGATATTCCAGCCGATAAACTTGCAGCGGCAACTGCTGATGCTGGCATCCCAGGAGCACCCGGTTCCTTTGCGGCTCTCGCAGCTGTGGCGGCCACTTGGGTAACTTACTTTGCAGCACTCTATTTGAACTTCTGTGATTTTTCACGTTACGCTCCTGATGAAGCTACGGTGCGCAAGGGTAATCTATGGGGCCTTCCGATCAACCTTGTGTTGTTCAGCTTGGTCGCTGGGATTACCACCACTGCCGCCTACACCGTTTATGGTGAATTGCTGCTTCACCCTGACCAGATCTCGGCGAAGTTTGATAATTGGTTCCTGGCGGCTCTGGCAGCCATCACTTTTGCTGTGGCAACATTGGGCATCAACGTGGTGGCGAATTTCGTTTCGCCAGCCTTTGATTTCTCAAATGTGTTCCCGCGCCAAATTGACTTCAAAAAGGGTGGTTACATCGCTGCCGGCATTGCTTTGGTGCTTTATCCATTTGCGCCATGGAACGGCAGCGCTGCCCACTTTGTTGGCCTCATCGGATCTGTCATGGGCCCAATCTTCGGGATCATGATGGTTGATTATTATTTGATCCGTAAAGGCAAAGTGGATGTGAATGCGCTGTATCAAGAGAATGGTGAATTCAAATTCAACAACGGCTGGCATGTGAATGCATTTATAGCACTCATCATTGGTGCATTGTTCTCCACCATCCTGCCAAACTTTACCAGCATCTTGCCTGCTTGGTGGGGTGTCTACGGCTGGTTCTTCGGTGTGGCCATTGGCGGCGGCGCTTATTACGTGCTGCGCAGCATGAAGAAGTAGTTCGACACTACGCGAATATTAGCGCCCGGGCCGAAAGCCTGGGCGTTTCGATTCACATATGCCGGAAAATGCCTTCACAAATAATCATGACCACGGTCATCGCAGCGACAAACCCCGTTTCCGTGTAAATGGCATAATTGCTTTTTTGTGAAAATTTGCCGCCAGCTGCCATCAATACGATAATGGTGGCCGCTACCAAAATGATCGTCCACAACGCATTATGTGTCGCAGTAATGCCCACCAGCCACGACAGCATGAATGTGCCCAGCGCTTGCAAGCCCATGGCCGCCATAGGCATGGTGCTGCCATCGCCCATTTTCACGCGATTTCCTTCGGCCCATTTCGGCCCGAACATTTTGGGCCCAAACCAAGCCCAACCTAAAAGAAACGACAAAACAAAACCGCTTATGACGCCCAGCCAGCTGACGTCTATTGTGAGTTCACTCATTTCCGTGTCTCCCTATTATTCTACTACTGTCGGCAATTTGCCCATGATCGATTGCCAACCTTCAAGATGGCTATCACGATATTCTGCTTTGGCAAATCCTTCGTGAACCAACAGCACTTCAGTTCCGCCTGATACTTCCTTGAAAGTCACAGTAACCAGGGTCGGCGGATTGGGGCTACCTTCCCACTGCCAAGTGAAGGCAAGTTTGCGATCAGGCACAACGTCCTTGTATTCACCAATGACAACAGGCGCACCAGCTTTGCCTTTCATAATAATCTTGAATTTTCCACTCACCCGAACGTCGAGTTCAACAGGGTCAGCGGTGCGCGCGCCTGGCGCAAACCATTTTTTCATCGTTTCCGCGTTTGTCCAAGCGGCATAGACCTTTTCGCGCGGTGCCTTGATAACATTCGAAATTTGCAGGCGTGTTTCATCAGACATGATCATTCCTTTTCTTCCAAAAGAGTTTTGAGGGCATCCATGCGGACCGACCAAAACTGCTCATAGAAACGCAGCCATTGATCAGCAGTTTTCAGGTTTTTCGGATTGAGGCGGATCATTTGAAAACTACCTAGCTTGCGCCGATCAATAAGATCGGCCGCTTCCAAGACTTTGAGATGTTTCGAAACAGCCGCAAAAGTTAGATCAAACGGCTTTGCAATATCTGAGACGCTGCGTTCGCCTTTCACCAAATTGCGCAAGATAGAACGTCTCGTTGAATCAGACAGCGCCTGAAACACTCGGTCTAATTGTAGATTAGTCTGAAGCTGCATTCTTGGTCATTACCATTCAACTATTGAGTTGAACCTATGAGAACTAATCCCAGGAGTCAACCATTCAGTTGAATGACGATTTCTTTACATTATGACGCAAAATGGCTTCACA
>PLXI01000096.1 GCA_003151375.1 Hyphomicrobiales bacterium | reverse complement strand
CAACACTTTGAAACTTTCTTTAGCAATCAGCAAGTGTTCCAATCGTTGGGGTAAACGCGGTGTAATGCCTGACGCCGCCTTCACTGCATCGGGAAATTTGGCAGCATGGGCCGTGGCCAGCGTTATGAGCGGTGATTTCAACTTCTGCTGGGCAGCAACATACAGGCCAACGGCGGTGTGCGGATCAACCAACTCCCCAGTTTCATGCAGCACGCGCGCAATTGTTGCAGCAACTTCGACTTCTGATGCCGCCCCTGAGGTGAAGTCAGCGCGAATGGCCTTCAGTGCGGATGATTTCAACGTGTATTCGCCTGATTGCGCCAAACTCCCCATCGCAGNNATGATGTCGTTGCTGTTGGTGGCGATAACAAACTGATCAACTGTCAATCCCATGCGCTTGGCCACAAGCCCTGCAAACATATTGCCGAAATTGGCCGAAGGCACACAGAAACTTACTTCACGGTCAGGCGCCCCCAAGGCTAACCCTGCGTAAAAGTAATAAACAATCTGGGCCATGATGCGGCCCCAGTTGATGGAATTAACGCCAGCAAGGCCAACGCCATCACGAAAGTCGAGATCATTGAACAAGGATTTCACAATGGCTTGGCAATCATCAAAAGTGCCTTCCAAAGCGATATTATGCACCGATGGGCTGTTCACTGTGGTCATCTGGCGGCGCTGCACGTCTGATACACGACCATGCGGATGCAAAATAAACAGGCTGGCGTTTTGGCTTTTCTCAAAGGCCGCAACCGCTGCCCCACCTGTGTCGCCCGATGTGGCACCCACAATCACGGCGCGGCGCTTGTGCTTGGCCAGGCTCCAATCCATCATGCGCGCCAAAAGCTGCATGGCCACGTCTTTGAAAGCGATCGTGGGCCCGTGAAACAGCTCTAATAAAAACGCATTGGCCCCCAACTGTTTGAGGGGTGCAACGGCGGCATGATCGAAACTCGCATAAGCGGCCAAGATCATTGCCTTCAGTTCCTTGGCGGGGATGGAACCGGCGGTGAATTTAGAACACACCGCAAAGGCAACTTCCGTATAGGGCTGCCCGCGCAACTTCCGCATTTCAGCTTTGGTGAATTTAGGGAAATGTTCAGGCACATAGAGCCCGCCATCACGCGCCAAGCCAGAAAGCATGGCCCCTTCAAAATTCAGCTTCGGCGCAAGGCCACGCGTGGAGATGTATTTCATGGGCCGCTCCTTAGCGCCGCTCACGACCAAACACAAATGCCCCGGCAACACCAGCCAAGGCAGCGGCAAGACCGAACCAAGTAATGGCATAGCCTAAGTGGTTATTATTAAGCTCCACTTTTGGTTCGGCAGGCTGATAGGGGCTAGACCCATGCTCGCCCACCAGCTGCAAAACCACAGGCGGAGCGCTTTTCAGTCCCAGCGCCTTTTGCATGGCGGGCAAATCCCACCAATGCCAGCGGTTTTCGGCCACGGCATTGGTTGGATCAAATATCCCTTGCCCTAAACCATGCCGCCGTAACAATGCTTCAAAATGCGCAGGACCAGTGATTTGTGTTGGCCCAACTGTGCTGGCCCCTAAATCAACCAGAACCTCTGCACCATCATTACTGTGATAACCCGCAATACCTTCCCAAGCGGCCTCAGAATTGGCCACCGTTTGCTTGCGCAAAACCAGGTGGCTCTCGTCGGCCGCATCAACGGCCACACGCAGATATTCCACATCTTCGCCAGTCCTCATGCGCGACAATGCATCGGCCAATGTGGTGGGTTTGGCTGAAACCCGCGCCTCAAGCTGGGCAATTAAAGCGGTTTTCCATGCCAAGCGTTTGACTTGCCAAACCCCCAGCCCGCATAGAAACGCTATGCCAAGTGCCGCGCAAATGAGAACCGGGCCAGCGCCCTTCCTCATTGTTTGCCCTCTTGGGCATTCATCTTCCATTGCTGGGCCAAAAGCAGCCCCTTCACCGGGCGCAACAAAAGCATCGGCACAATGATAATGAACACTAAGGCATCTAAAACATGCACATAGATCGGCGGGCTATAGGCCGCTTCTAAGCCAAAGATTGAGCCTACACCCACCACACAAGCAAACAGCATGACGAACCATGTGGCACCGTCTCCCGCATCGGCAAAATCAAATGACAGGCCGCAGTTGGAACATTTCTTGGCCACTGTCAGATAGCCATCAAACAAACGCCCCCGTGCGCAGCGGGGGCATTTACCTCTCATGCCCGTTTTAAAGGGTGAGAAATCTTGATAATAATTTTCGCTCATTCCACTGGGAACGTGCCGCCATGATTGCCCCAGACGTAAATGCAAACAAACAGGAACAGCCAGACCACGTCCACGAAATGCCAATACCAAGCAGCCGCCTCAAAACCGAAATGCTGCTTGGGTGTGAAGGCTCCGTTCAACGCGCGGATTAAACACACGATCAAGAAGATCGTTCCAATAATCACATGAAAGCCATGGAAACCCGTGGCCATGAAGAAGGTAGAACCATAAATGTTGCCACCATTGGCGCTGTTAAAGGCAAACATCGCATGGGCATATTCATAGGCTTGCACGCTGGTGAACATCAGGCCCAGAATAATGGTCAAAACCAAGCCCCATACCAAACCTTTCCGGTCACCACCCAGCAGCGCATGATGCGCCCAAGTGACAGTTGTGCCCGAAGTCAGCAAGATCATGGTGTTGAGCAGCGGCAGATGGAACGCATCAAAAACAATGGTGCCTTTGGGTGGCCACATGCCACCCGTGGCCAAAACCCGCGCTGCAAGTTTAGTTTCATTGGCAAACAATGAGGCATCGAAGAAAGCCCAGAACCAAGCCACAAAGAACATCACTTCAGAGGCGATGAACAACAGCATTCCGTAACGCAAATGCAACGAAACCACTGGCGTGTGATCGCCCGCATTGGCTTCGTTGATCACATCGCGCCACCACATAAACATGGTGTATAGAACCATGGCAAAGCCAATGATCAGCGGCCAAGGTGTTGAGCCATGCATCCAGTTAACAGCGCCCACCGCCGTAACAAAGGCAGAGATCGCGCCAACGATGGGCCACCAAGATGGGCTCACCAGATGATAGTCGTGATGTTTGGCATGAGCATCAGCCATTGCTATTTCTCCTCAATTCGCATTGGCCTGCTTTTGTGGCAGCACCACTTCAGCAGGATAAAAGGTGTAAGATAAAGTAATCTCAGGGATCAACTTGCCGTCTGCGTCTTTCAAAATATCCGGATCAACAAAGAACGTCACCGGAAATTCAGCGGACTCGCCTGCCTTCAAAGTTTGGCGCGTGAAACAGAAACATTGGATTTTGTTGAAAAATGCACCTGCCGTGGGCGGTGAGATATTATAGACCGCACTACCAGTATTTTCATGTGTGCCGTTGTTGCGTGCTTCAAACAGAGCAATATTCTGTTCGCCAATTTGCACACGCATGACATTTTGTTTTGGTGCGAAAGTCCAACCTAACTCCGAGGCGCTATTGGCATCAAAGCGCACATTGATGAATTTGTCGGAGGCTTGCTCTGGCGCGCGCGTTGCGCGAAGTGCGGTGCCGTTAAACCCCGTGCTTTGGCAAAAAATGCGGTACAGCGGAACCGAAGCATAGGCCATGCCGATCATGCCAAAAAAAAGCCCCGCAGCCATAAGTGCAACGCGTGTGTTGCGGTCATATCGAATTTTACGTTCATCAGGGCGCTGCATCAGGTGCCGCCCTTCATTTTGACAATGGCGGTGATAAAAATAATGACAACAAAGGCAACCAGCGCCAAAGCCATCGCAACGGAACGGCTGCGGCGGCGCTTCATATCCTCAGGCGAAAATGCTTTCGTCGGAACCTTATCTGCCATCACAACACCTGCGGCAGGGCAGCAAGGCCCAACAGTTTTTCAGCGAGGATCAGAGCAAAGATCGCAAACAACCAGATGATTGAATAGCCAAACAGTTTCTTGGCAGCTTTGTCTTCCGCGGCAGCGTCTTTAGTGCGGAACAAAACCAAAGCGCGGTAGATAAACCAGCCCGTTAGCAGTGTTGCACCAACCGCGTAAACCAAACCGCCCACACCACACAAAGCAGGCAGTGCGGCAACCGGCGCGCAAAGCAGCGCATAAATCAAAATCTGTTTACGCGTTTCAGCTCGGCCAGCAACATTGGGCAGCATGGGAATTCCAGCTTTCGCATAGTCACCTTCGCGAAACAGTGCCAGCGCCCAGAAATGCGGCG
>PLXI01000242.1 GCA_003151375.1 Hyphomicrobiales bacterium | reverse complement strand
ACAATAAAAGCCAAATAGCCAATCGGGCCGAACAAGAAAGTGAGAGGCAGCAACGCTAACAGAAACCAACGCGAGATACCTCGGTTCATCACTTCGCGCGCAATCATAGCACCCATGAAGAGATCAAAGGCGAGATAATGCACCCAGCCCGCCAGCGCCACCCAAGGCGTGGTGAACAACAATTGGACATGAGCCAGTGAGTCAAATCCACCTTGGGCATTAAAGAAAAAAGCGCCGATCAAAACTGTGTAGAGTATGGCCAAGCCGAAGGGCCATAACTGCCCCGCGATCACGTCGCGCAAGAATGGGCGATTGAGCATGACGCCTGCCGCCAAGATCAGCCAACCGACCATTGCTGTAGAACTTGCCAGTTGAAATACAAAATCCGCAGTCACCAGACCCTCCCCTATCTTTACAGTGAAAACATATAATGCTCATTAACCTGACGCTGTCAACATATATTTTGACGTTGTAAAGATAGTTCGCTTAGAATAAAGCCTAAAAATGCCAAATGCATCGCAAAAACCCTATCACCACGGCCAGTTGCGTGAGCAGCTCCTAAATGCAGGTGAGCTTGCGCTGGGCGAAATGGCAATCGAGCAGGTCACGCTGCGCGAAATTGCCAGGCGCGCTGGCGTTTCCCATGCCGCACCCAAACATCATTTCCCAAGCCTTGGCCACTTGCTGGCAGAGATTTCGGCGCGGGGCTATCAGCGCTTTGTCAAAGCGCTGGATGAAGCTGCCACCGCTGCTATCGATCAACAGGCTGGTCTAACCCCAGATCAACAAGCTGAAACGCGGCTGCTTGCCATGGGTCGTGCCTATCTGCGATTTGCTGAAAGCAACGCTGCCGCCTATCAGCTCATGTTTGGCCAACGCGTGAACATGGTGATGACACCAAATCTGATCGGCGCATCTTATTCTGCTTGGGCGCAAATCGTTGCGGCGGCTGGTGCTGTTGTTGGTTCAAACCATGCGGAAGCAGGTGCCTTGCATGCGTGGTCTTGTGTGCATGGACTAGCCACGCTGAAACTTGCTGGTCGTGTGCCACCGGATTTGCCTTGGCACCACATAGAAGAGCAAACCTTGCAGATGATGATGAAGGGTATAAAACCTTGATGGGCGATTATTGGACTCTTGCGGCACTTGGTGGCGTTGCACTGGTTGCGGGCTTTGTGGATTCAATCGCTGGCGGTGGCGGGCTTCTGTGTGTGCCAGCACTTTTGTTGTCAGGGCTTGATCCTGTTTCCGTGTTGGCTACCAATAAATTGCAAGGTTCATTTGGAACGGCATCAGCCACATATGCATTTTGGAAAAAGGGCGCACTTGAGCCAAAACGTCATTTCATCAGTATACTGACGTGTTTTGGTGGCGCTGCTCTGGGCGTTGCCGCCGTGAGCTATGCCCCCAAACAAATGTTGTCAATCATCATGCCGCCAATGCTGATCTTGATTGCATTATATTTTGCCTTCGCGCCAAAGCTCAGCAACCAGGCAACAAAGTCTAAGTTGCCGCCAGCCGCCTTTGCATTCGGCTTCGGGCCATTGCTTGGTTTTTATGACGGCATCTTCGGCCCCGGCACTGGTTCATTTTTCATGCTGGTGTTAGTTTCGCTTTTTGGTCTTGGCATCGTTGAAGCAACGGGCCGTACCAAACTGTTTAATTTCACCACTAATATCGCAGCGTTGTTGATCTTTGCATTGGGCGGAAAAATTGTGTGGATCACCGGCTTGGTGATGGGTGTGGGCCAACTCATAGGCGCGCAAGTGGGCGCAAGGCTGGCCATTAAAAACGGCGCTGCAATCATTCGGCCATTGTTGGTTGTCGTTTGTTTGGCAATGGCCGCAAAACTTTTGTTTGCGCGTTAGTGCCGCGTTATCGCAACAGATCAGCCGTCTCCATGCGGATCAGGTTTTTAGGTGTTGGAATCAATGCATCCACCATTTCCCAACATCAACTTTGTGGGCGCGGTATAATTCGCGAGTGCCCAAGTGTTCGCAGCTTGTATCTATTGCGCTGCGCAGAAAAAGACGGTCCGCTTCATCGAAGCTGTAATAATAGCGCCAGTCGCCCTCCTCACAAGTTAGCTTGCTAACATGGGTGCGAATGGATTGAGCGTCGGGGCCAAGAGTGATTTCATCCGGCGAAATTTGGGTGGTGAAGCCCAATCTCGGATCGCCAACTGACAGACCCACAGGCTGCACCAGTCCGTCGCTAAACTCAAACAAGGCCGCGTGATTTTGGTCGCTGCCACAACAGGGCGTAACAATCACATAGTCACGGCCCTTGGGGGCTTTGAAGAAAGTAAATTCAACAGGAGTGCCTGACACCATGGACAATCGCGCCGCATCGCGAAGCTGGGTTGGAACCTGCGCCAATTCGGTGAGAATTATTTTCTCACCCGAAGCCATTTTCGGCCAAGCGATTTCATTCGCGTACGTAGGTGATGTGAATTCAATCACCATAAATGCGAAGGCAAATACGAATTTGTGTGCAGCTAAAGTCATCAAACTGGCTCACGCTTAGGCGCGCTGGCGTTACCTTTACCCAGCGGCAATTGCATATAGACCGTATCTAACCACATGCCCTTTTTGCGACCCACGGATTTCATCCGGCCTGCCAGTTTAAAGCCTAACTTTTCATGCACAGCAATGGAGGCAGGTTCACCACCACCAATCACGGCGATCATCTGCCTGAACTCGCACGTCGTTGCATGTTGCACCAACTCTTTTAGCAATGCAGCGCCAATGCCGTTTCCACGCTGGTCTGCCAAAACATAAATTGAATTCTCGCAAGTTGAAGCATAGGCAGCGCGCTCTCTAAATTGCGTCGCATAAGCATAACCCAACACAGTTCCAGAATTCTCTGCTACAAGAAACGGCCATCCCTGGGCACTGACCGAACTGATCTTCTCTCGCGTTTCTGCCAAACTGCGCGGCACAGTGTCGAAACTCGCAGTTCCGTTTAAGACGTGATGTGCATAAATGTTCTGAATAGCCTCGGCATCTTTTAACTCAGCGGCGCGAAGCACAAGTTCCATCACATAAATGCCTGTATCCCGGTTTGCGCGCGACCCAAGATCAGCGCATGCACATCTGCAGTGCCTTCATAGGTATTCACTGTTTCCAGATTCACCATGTGACGGATCACATGATATTCATCGGAAATGCCATTGCCGCCGTGCATGTCGCGCGCCATGCGTGCCACATCCAGCGCCTTTAAACAGTTATTGCGTTTCATCAATGAAATGGCGATGGGCGAAACTTTTCCAGCGTCGAGTCCACGGCATAGAGCGAGACAACCTTGCAAGCCGAGCGCAATATCGGTTTGCATTTGTGCCAACTTCATTTGAATAAGTTGCGTGGCCGCCAGTGGCCGCCCGAACATTTTGCGATCAAGCGTATATTGCCGCGCCCTATGCCAGCAATCTTCCGCCGCCCCCATCACGCCCCAGGCAATGCCGAGCCGTGCTTTATTTAAACAGGAAAACGGCCCACCCAAACCCTTGGCGAGGGGTAGAATAGCGCTGTCCGGCACTTCCACATTGTCGAGAACAATCTCACCAGTGATTGATGCACGCAGTGAAACTTTGCCTTTGATCTCTGGCGTGGAAAATCCTTTCAGGCCCCGCTCAACCACAAAGCCGCGAATATCATCCGCCTCATCTTTGGCCCATACCACGGCGATATCTGCAACTGGCGAATTGCTAATCCACGTTTTGGTTCCGTTTAGTACATAGCCAGCGGAAGTTTTCTTGGCTCGTGTTGTCATGGCGCCGGGGTCAGAACCGGCATCAGGTTCGGTGAGGCCAAAACAGCCGATCATTTCACCTGTGGCCAGCTTTGGTAGATATTTAAGTTTCTGCTCTTGGCTGCCAAATTCTTCAATCGGATGCATGACCAGCGAGTTCTGCACACTCATGGCTGACCGGTAACCTGAATCCACCCGCTCAACTTCGCGCGCCACCAAACCGTAAGCCACAGACCCCAAGCCAGAACCACCAAATTTTTCTGCCGTCATCATGCCGAGAAAGCCCATGGCCCCCATTTCGCGCATAATTTCTTTGTCAAAGCGCTCTTCGCGAAAAGCCAATTTCACCCGCGGCATCAGCTTGTCTTGCGCAAACGCATAAGCGGAATCGCGGATCATCTTTTCTTCGTCAGTCAACTGACTGTCGAGATTGAGCGGGTCTTGCCAGTTGAAATTCACATGTTTTGTCATCTGTGTCTGTTCACTTAATCAGCGCGCTCAACGCTTTAAATTCCGGCGTTCCAGCTTTTCCGGCTAGTTCAAATACGACCATTTCGGTGTTCACAACTTGCACGCCATGATGACGCAGACGTGGCCACGCCAATTCCGCAGATTGAGCCGAGCGTGACGAGCATGCATCTGCCACCACGAAAACCTCAAAGGCCGCCTGTTTCAAATCCAGCGCGGTCTGCAACACGCAGACATGCGCTTCAACGCCACACACAATCACTTGCTTGAAGCCACTATCTTCCAGCGTTTTAAAACGGCTACGAATTTTCTCATCGCGAAGGCCTGAAAAAGAAAGCTTCTCAAACACCGTCGCATTCTTGCTTTCCAGCTCCGGAACTGTGGGGCCAAGACCCTTGGGGTATTGCTCTGTCACTATCAGCGGCAAATCGAGTTTCTCAGCCACGCGCAAAAGCAGGCTGCATTGCTCAATCACGCGTTCAAATTCGTGAATGGCAGGCAGCAAGCGCTCTTGCATGTCCACCATCAATAAGCAGGAACGAGCCGCTTCAATTAACATTTATATCACCTGATACTTTGAGGCCGAAAGCATAAGCTTCCGCCACCTCTTTCAATTGTTCAAACCGACCCGAAGCGCCGCCATGGCCGGCCGTCATCACGGTTTTGAGCAGCAGCAGATTGCCATCAGTTTTGAGTCCGCGCAACTTTGCCACCCATTTGGCTGGCTCCCAATAGGTGACTCGCGGATCAGTTAGTCCGCCTACAGCCAGAATATGCGGATAGTTCTGGGCTGAAACATTATCCACTGGGGAATAACCAGCGATGTTTTCATAGGCTTTTTTGTCGACAATAGGATTGCCCCATTCGGGCCACTCAGGTGGAGTGAGGGGCAAGGTGTCATCCAACATGGTGGTTAGCACATCAACAAAAGGTACTTCGGCGATAATGCCGCGCCAAAGCTCTGGTGCCATATTGGCAATAGCCCCCATCAGCATGCCGCCAGCGCTGCCGCCTTGCGCAATGATGTGCCCTTGTGATGTGAATTTCTGTGCGATTAAATAACGCGCCGAGGCAATGAAATCCTTAAACGTGTTTTGCTTTTTCTCCAGCTTACCGTCTTTATACCACTGTCGGCCTTTTTCTTGTCCACCGCGCACATGGGCAATGGCATAAACAAAACCGCGGTCAACCAGCGAAAGTATGGCACTATTGAAGCTTGCAGGCATGGACATGCCATAAGAACCATAGCCATAAAGCCACAATGGCGCCGTGCCATCCAGCTTTGTGGTCTTGCGGTAAAGCAGCGTTATGGGAATCAACGCGCCATCATGGGCAGGTGCTGAAACACGTCGCGCCACATAGTCCGCCGGATTATGCCCCGATGGAATGATCTGGGTTTTACGCAAAACGCGTTCACGTGTTTGCATGTTGTAATCGTAAACTTGCGAAGGCGTTGTGGGCGATGAGTATGTGAAACGCAGAATCTCAGTATTGAACTCGCGCATTTCGCCAAACCCCAGCGAATAGGCCTCTTCATCAAAGGCAATGGAATGTTCAGAGCCGCTTCGCATATCGCGCACCACAATGCGCGGCAGGGCATTTTCACGCTCTAAGCGCACGATATAATTTTGAAACACACCAAATGCGACGAGAAAAATCCCAAGCCGATGCGGCACCAAGTCTTTCCAGTTTTCGAGAGTCGGATTTGCCAGCGGCGCTTGCACCAGCTTGTAATCTTCTGCTCCAGCCGCATTGGTGCGGATAATGAGGGTTTCTTGCCAATCTTGCACATCATATTCAATCTGGGCTGTGCGGGGCACCACCAAACGCGGCTTGGATTTGGGCTTGGCCAAATCAATCAGCAAAACTTCAGAGGTTTCATGGTCATGAATGCTGATTGCAGCAAAGCGTTCAGAGGCAGTTGTTCCAACAGATGTGAAGCGGCCAGTATCTTTTTCATTATGTACCAGCTTGTCATCAGCTTGCTTTGTGCCAAGGCGGTGCAAATAGGTTTTCAACGGGCGGTGATGTTCGTCCTGCACCGTATAGAAAAAGCTTTTGCCATCGGCAGCCCAAGCCACATCGCCCGATGTGTTTTTCAACTTGTCACGCCTGTCTTTGCCAGTGGCTAATTCACGAATACGAAGCTCATAAAATTCTGAGCCTTTGGCATCAGTACCATAGGCCGCCAGCGTTTGATCTGGTGACAGATCAGGCGATTCCATGTGGAAATAATCATGCCCCTTGGCTAGCGCATTGGCATCAAACATCAATTGCGCTTTGCCGCCCGCTTTTGGTTGGCGATAGTACAGGGGATATTGGCTGCCCTTGCGAAAACGCGTCTGGTAAACCCACTCATCTTGTGGCGCTGGCACTGAACTATCATCGGCTTTGATGCGGCCTTTCATTTCTTTGAACAGCTGCTTTTGCAAAGCTTTTGTGTCCGCCATGGCGAAATTGAAATAACGGTTCTCCGCCTCCAAATAGCTGCGAATATCCTTCGGCAATTTGGCCGGGTTATGCATCACCTCTTGCCAGTTTGCGGCCTTCAGCCATTTATAGTCGTCATGCTTTTTAAAATCGTGCCACGTTTCAACTGTAGGAACACGCTTGGCGATTGGACTCGTAGATTTTTGAGCCGTCATTTTTCAGACTTGAATTTAAGTGCAGCACCATTGATGCAATAGCGTAGGCCGGTTGGCTTCGGGCCATCGGGGAACACATGGCCAAGATGGGCATCACAATCGGCACAATGAACTTCGGTGCGCTTCACGAAAAATTTGCGGTCTGTAGAGGTGCCAATGGCTTCGGCTGAAGCTGGTGCATAAAAACTAGGCCAGCCTGTGCCTGAGTCAAACTTGGTATCAGATGGAAACACGGGCTTGCCGCAGCAAATGCAGTCGAACATGCCTTTGCGCTTCTCATCATTCAAAGGGCTGGTGAAGGCCCGCTCGGTGCCATGTTTGCGCGTAACTTGAAAGCTTTCGGGCGAAAGCGCTTTGCTCCACTCAGCATCGGTTTTTTCGATTTTGGCCATGAACGCACCTGATTTGAAACATGTGTTTAACCCGCCATTAACCATGCTGGCAACCTTCGAGAGTGTAAAGCCCCAAAACGAACGCAGTTAATCCTCTGTGAAACCATTTGGCGCTTTTGTGTGGTTCTATGAACGTTATCAACGAATCAGCTTGGCCTTCGCCAGACATGGCACAGCCCACGGCCGCGCCGCGCCGGGTCAGCGCTGACTCGTTCCGTCGCCTCACGTCATTGCTGAAAAAGCTTGAGCCCATTACGGTAGTGGTTCCTGATCTAGCATCGGTTGTTATCCCTTTGCCGATAGTAGCTGCGCCAGTTGAAGTTGTGATTGCGCCTGCACCGATCCAGCCGGAACTTGTTGCCGTACCTGCTATAATTGTTCCCGATGCGCCGATAGAGATACCTACAACACCCAGTGAGATGGCTCCATCAGCGGTGGAAACGCAGGCAACTATGCCCGAAGAGATTCCCAGCATTGAAGTGCTAGCTGAGCCTGCACCTTTCGTTGCAGAAACTCAACTAAACATTCCAGATCCGCCAGCGGCAGAGATGCCACAGAGCCCTATGCCAGAAGCGCTGTCTGCGCCGGTAGCTGAGCTAGTTCAACCGCCAGCTGCCGTGCCTGTTTCGCCTTTAAGAGCAGCCACAAGCCTGCTGCGCCGCCAACCTAAGCGTGACATATTCGATGAAATTCCAACCGTTCCTAAAACCAAGGTGCTGGAGCAACTTAGCCCAGCGCAAGATGCAGAACAGTCTGAGCTTGCCCGCTCTTTGATCGACATGATGTCAGGTGCAGGTGCTGGTGGCGGCCAGCCGCATGAGCGCGCACTCGCTGCTGATACCTTGTTGCGAATGTTGCCGCGCCTCTCACAAAACATACGCGTGGTTTTGGCGCAGCGCCTTTCGATGATGGATACACCACCATCTTTTCTGGTTTCGAGGCTTTTGGTCGATCAGGATGTTACAGTCTCAGGCCCATTGCTCGAAGATTGCATGCAGATTGCTGACGAAGATCTCTTCCCGGTAATAGATCAGGGCAACCAAGAACAATTGCGCATGGTTGCCCGCCGTAGGCGTCTGAGCCGCGCCGTGACCGAAGCTTTGGTAGCAGGTGCGGATGTTTCTGTGTTGTTGACTTTGGTGCGCAATGCGGCAGCTGAAATTCCGCAAGACGGCTTTGCAGAGTTGGCCCGTGTTGCGTCCGAAAATCCTGAACTGTTGGCCCCATTGTGCATCAGGCAGGATTTGCCAATCCATACGGCCTTTGAATTATTCTGGTCTGCGCCAGTGCAACTGCGGCGCTATTTGCTCACCCGCTTCCTGACGGACTCTGAAAACCTCACCCGCATCTTGCGCATCACGATGAAGGGCGAAGAGGGTGGCACATCATCTATTTCGGTTGAAGACGTGGGCGCCGGTCTTCTGCAAGCTTTGGCTGGGCAGACGGATGAAGCGGCAATGAAGGTGGCAGCGGCCGTCAAAGTGACTCCTGCCACAATCGAACGCATTTTTGCAGACTCCTCTGGCGAGGCCATGATGGCATTGTTAAAAGTTGCTGGCATTTCGCGTGCCGACTTGGCGACAAATTTGCCAAACTTTGT
The DNA here is from genome assembly GCA_003151375.1 of Hyphomicrobiales bacterium. GTDB lineage: Bacteria > Pseudomonadota > Alphaproteobacteria > Rhizobiales > Aestuariivirgaceae > Aestuariivirga. The sequence continues at coordinate 256 of PLXI01000242.1, read as the reverse complement.
TGCTGGAGAACACGCGTTGATTGATCCAAGCCGCAACTTTGAAGAACTTCAAGCGGTGTTTGACCAACTTTCCTACACCAAGGCCCGCATCCTTCTCACTTATTGGGATTGGGCCAGCAACAAGAGCGGCCCTTACGCCACGCATCACTAGAGTATCGCGCGAGCAGGTGGAATCGCTGGCGAAGTGAAAGATGCGCCAATTGAGTCAACGCAAATAAAGTTCCATCAGATTCCGTGAGACTCTTGCGGATCAGCT
>PLXI01000059.1 GCA_003151375.1 Hyphomicrobiales bacterium | reverse complement strand
GATAACCAGTAGTGAAAATGATGCAATGTTTGAGGCCAAGAAAACTGGCCAATTCACGTTCCAATTCGCTGTGTAGGGCAAATGAGCCATTGGCAATGCGCGAACCGGTGGTGCCTGTGCCAAATTCAGCCAACGCCTTTTGCCCAGCCGCAATGCAGCGCGGATCAAAAGTAATGCCCATGTAATTGTTCGTGCCCGCCAGAATGATTTCGCGGTTGCCGACCATGGCACGCGTTGGAGAAATCATCTTGTCATTGGTAACGCCAAGACCATTGATGCCCATCGCCGTCATGCGCTGCACGCGTTCCAAAATGCCTTTATGCTTGTCGAGCAGATCAACCATCATCACGCCTTGCTCAGTTTATTAAAAACATAATTGGCCAACTCGCCAATAGTGCGGATATTGGCCACGGCATTCATCGGAATTTCGATGTCATATTTATCCTCAACTTCCATGATGAAGTCGAGAACGCCCACGCTGTCGATATTGAGCTCGGCAGGAATATCGGTTTCAGCATTGAGCGTTTTATTTTCCGGATTGTATGGCTTCAACAGCTCAACCAAAACCGGAACGATGTCAGCAATTTGATTCATGCCGAACCCTTAGCTTTTTCGGACTCTGCCTTCAACCAACCATGAGCGCGGTACCATGCCACGGTTTGCGCCATGCCCTGCTCCAGTTTCACTGGTTTTAACATAGGCCATATCAAGCCTTTGGCCACCCAATCTGTATGATAAACCTCGTTCACTTTTTGGCGTGTGGTGAAAGCGGCTTTGCCCGTCAGGCGCGCGCCCAATTCCGCAAGGCCAGCCACGGTGTGAACGATCCCACGCGGCAAATACACGACCCTTTTCGGCGTGCCGTAATGTCGACGTGCAATTGTGGCAAGATCGTCCCAGCTATAGCCGAGTGTTTGATCATCCAATTCAAACACCGCATGCGCATTGGAATCCACAGCCTCACAAACCACTTTTGCAAAATCGCCAACATAGAGCAGTGAAAAACGCCCATCCTTAGGGCCAGGAAAATAGGCAGTGCGCGAGAGTACCGCTTTGAACAAGGGCAACGACGAACTATCCCCCGGCCCATAGATCGCTGGGGGGCGCAATATCAAAACCTCGGTTTTATCATCGTCAAGTGGCAACAGAAATTGCTCTGCCGCGGCTTTGCTCGCACCATAGTCTGATAGCTTAGGTTCACGCGCGGTAAGTGACGAGACATAAACAAAGCGCCGCACATGAGCGCGCTTTGCCGCTGCAAACAACCGCTTGGTGGCTTCGAGATTTACATCGAAAAATTCTTTGCGAGACTTCGCTGAAGTGGCACCACCCACATGCATCACAACTTCGCAACCCTCAACGAGCTTGGCCAAGGCCACGTCATCCGATAAATCGCCCGCGACAACATTCTTGCATTTGCCTGAAAGCACCTCTGGCTTTCGTGCCAGTGCAACCACATCATAGCCTGCAGCCAAAAGCTGCGGCAGAATGAATGAGCCTGAGAATCCTGTGGCACCGGTTAGCGCAACCCGGATGCGCTTATCCTATTTAGGCCTGCGCTGTTGCAATGACGGTCATCTCACCAGAAATATATTTAGCCCGAGCACCGCTGCGCGAAAGCTTGCCAGATGAGGTGAACGGCAAGCTCTTTGGTGCAACCAGCACAATCTTGCAATCAACGCCAGAGCCTTGATGCACCAACTTGCCCACATCGCGCCGTAAAATTTCTTGCGCGCCGCTTTCCAAAGCGCGACATTCAACCAACACTACAACTTCATCGTCGCCGTCAGCTTTTTCAAGCGCAAAGGCCGCCACGTCGCCGGATTTCAATTCGCCATATTTCTCAGCCGCCCATTCGATATCTTGCAGCCAAATGTTGCGACCATTGTGCAGAATCAAATCCTTGGCGCGGCCCGTGATGACGATTTCGCCATCGAGCAGATAGCCCATATCACCAGTGTCCAAAAAGCCGTCTGTGCCAATGGCTTCAGCGGTGGCTTCCGCATTGTTGAAATAGCCTGTCATCAAAGATGGGCCAGCGGCATAAATGCGACCAATCTCACGCTCTGCCAATAAAGCGCCATCGGCCCCGCGCACTTCCAATTTATGCCCGTTAAAAATGCGGCCACAAATAACATACTCACGTGCATTTGGTGCATCAGCGGCAACTGGAATAGCGCGCTGTACTTTAATGCCGTCACGGTCAACCCGGTCAACCTTCAACGGGCCGTCCAATTTCGGGAAGGTGAGCGCTAAAGTGGATTCCGCCATGCCATAGCTTGGCATAAATACATTGGGTGAAAGACCAGCGGGTGCCATGGCCGTCAAAAATGCGCGCAACACATCGGCGCGCACCATGTCTCCGCCAATGCCAGCAACGCGCCAGCAAGACAGATCAAGCTTTTCGATATCCGCCTTCGCCAAACGCTTGGTCGCCAAGTCATAACCAAAACTAGGAGAGAATGAGATGGTGCAGCGATTGTCAGAAATCAATTTCAGCCACAGGCCAGGCCTGCGCGCGAAAGCCGTTGTGGCCAAATAATCAACTGACGTTTGCGATAAAACTGCAGAAAGACAAAAGCCCACAAGCCCCATGTCATGATAAAGTGGCAGCCAAGAAAAGCCTCTGTCGTGCGGCTTGGTGTGCGAGCCATCGATTAGAATACCTCTGGCATTGGTCATGATGGAGAGTTGTGAAATCAACACGCCTTTGGGTGCTGATGTGGAGCCGGATGAATATTGAATATAAGCCACTTCATCACGCTCAAACCCGTGCAGGCGAACAATACTCTGAGGAAGGGCAGCCAATTCATCATGGCTGAAAACCATTTCAACGCCAGCCAGGCCGGCCGCAACGCGAATGCTATCAACTTGATCGGCTGGTGCGATCACCGCATGCGCATCAGCAGCCTGTATCATGCCCGCTATGCGCTGCTCATAAGCCTCACGCCCACCGATATACATGCTGTACGGCACTGGGCATGGAACAAGACCCGCATATTGACAGGCGAAAAAAGTCTCAATGAATTCAGGCCCGGTTTCAGCAACAATGGCCACGCGGTCAAGCCGCTTCAATCCAGTGGACATCAACTTGCGTGCCAACATTAAAGCACGTTTGCGCAAATCACTGTAGGACAACACATCTTCCAGCGCACCGCGCCCCGAATAAAAATTGAACCCAGTAACGCCTTGCGCGCAATAGTCTAGTCCTTCGGCCAACGTCCCAAAATCTGCCAAACGCTGCGGCAGGTTTTGATTTAGCGTTGGCGTTTTGGTTAGACCCTGACGGGCCACTTCATTCACTGCAACTGTTCCGGTCAAATTGGTACACTCTGATTTACGTCACGACCAATGACGTTTACCAATCCAACTATGGAAGGCGGAAATCACTTGCTGTTTCATTTTGTAACGTGCGGATATTATAACGAAACTGCGACAATCAACGCCTGACGATAAAATCACAAACAATCAGGCCAGCAATACCGCACACCACACCCGTCAACCACATCAAAGCCAATGGCAAAATAGAATTTTTGGGCAGTGTTACGGGCCGTGACGGTTTGCGGCGCTGCTCAATAATTTGAAACGCCATATGGCGCAGCGCAAAGCCCTTCATGGCCACCATATCTGTCGTTTCAAACAGTGTTTCACGTGCGGCTTCGTTCATGTTAACCAGCCGATAGGTTTTTGGATCAGGCTCCATCACGATGGATGAAGTAAGTCCAAGCCAAAGCCTGGGAATTTCTCCTGGCTCAAGGTTAAGATTGAACAGAGCCTTGGCTAACGCGTTTTGGGCCAGTTCTGGCTCTATTATGTCATGCAAATTCATCAGTCGCAGGGTGCGTAGATCCTGAACATTGAACATAGCCTCAAGACGCGCCGATTCTTTGGCGCGTGCATCCTGCAAAGCTTGAAGCAATGTTTCTTCCAACGTGAACTCGCTTACCTGTGCCATATCAGGCCATAAACTCAGCCTAACATCCCTGACAGACAAGGGACTGCAGTTCACAATCCAAATTAGTTAATTTGCACAGTTAATTTCCCAGATGGTTAAAGGGCCGGGTGAGCAATTGCGGCAGTGACAAATCCGCTTCGCCCTCAACGCCCAGCTTCATGCCAGCAAATCGCGCATTAGGGCTGCGGCTTTTAAACACCAAATCCCAACATGATAGAATTGTTGCATAATTTGAATCGGTGTCGCGCCGAACCGCATGGTGATGTATCCAGTGCAGACGCGGTGTAATGATCAAGCGCGAGAGCTGGGTTTCAAATGCCAATGGCAGACGCAAATTGGAGTGATGAAACAACGTGGCCAAAGCCACCACAGTTTCAAATATCACCACTGAATTAAGCGGAATAGAAAAGATGAATATAACAACACCGCGCACCAAAGCCGAAAGCAACACCTCGCCGAAATGAAATCTGACTGCCGTAGTCACATCCAGCATTTCATCGCGGTGATGCACCTCATGAAAACGCCACAGAAATGGCACGACGTGATTAATACGGTGCCAGCCATAAATCCATAGATCGAGTAGAAGCAAATCCAGAGCCAAATTCCACCACAATGGCCTCAGGCCCAAACCATGCGTGGATGCGTAAGCTGAAATGGGCAGCACCAGCAATGGCCCCAGCAGAAAATTGATAAATGCCAGACCAAGATTGCGCCAAATGCGGCTTTTGCCAAAACTTCTAACGTCAGCCGGCCACTGCCGCTCACTCACGAAGGTGCCAATAAATGCTAAGGCCACCAAAATAAACTTTAACGCCGCCGCTGTCATGACTTCTCCACTGCAACGACGACTTTTATCCCGTTATCCGCATCGACATGCCGCCATCAATCGTGAGCACTTCGCCCGTGATGTTATCATTGGTGATGAGCGCCATGGCCGCCTCTGCGACATCCTCAGCGCTGCCTTCGCGCTGCAGCGGAATGCGATTTTGCAGATTATGCAATTTCGCAGTTTCGTTCATGCCAGCATGAAACCGGGTCCGGATAATTCCCGGCGCCAATACATTTACGCGGATATTTTCTTTCGCATAGTCAAATGCCAAAGATTTGGCCATGGGAATGAGTGCGCCCTTCACCGTCTGATAAGCAACCGATGCCGGGCAACCTCTTAAGCCAGCCACTGAAGAAATTAACAACACAGCTCCTCCCAACTTTGCAAGATGAGGATGTGCAGCATTAAAAAGGTGAAACACTGGATGCACATGCACCGCAAAGGCGTTCATCCAAGTTTCTGCTGTAATATCGGTTATTTTGCCTGGCACTGGCCCACCAGCGCTATGCACAAGTATGTCAAGTCGCCCAAATCGTTTGGCGGCACGGTCTATCAAAGCTTTTGCAAAAATAGGATCAGATACATCGCCAAGATCGATTGCAACACGCTCAACACCAAATTTGGAAACGAGTGCCATAGCTTCTTCGGTTTCGGACCGTCCATTCAAAACGACACACCCTCCCGCCCCCAGCAATGCCTCGGCGATTGCCAGACCTATTCCACGGGTTCCTCCCGTAATTACAGCGAGCTTATCGGAGACATCGAACATGTTTTTCCTCAATCAACTGGGTGTTTGATAGTTTAGTTTCGGGACACAATTTAAATTACTCTGTATCACAATTGCGATCAAAGAGAATGCGCGCACCACTGCGTTAAAGAAGGAATGGTAGCGAGAGAGGGAGTTGAACCCCCGACCCCAGGATTATGATTCCCGTGCTCTAACCAACTGAGCTACCTCGCCACACGCGTGTTTGTCACATGCAATGCCGCGCGGTATAGATTTGGCTGAGGGGCAAAGTCAAGCCGCAGTTGCAGGCGTAATTTCATCATCATCTTTGCTGCCTAGCCCAAACGTGCGCCATAGCGATATCCAGGCAAAATAAGCTGACGCCACGCCGAACAAGGCCAATTCCACATTATAGGTTAAGTCAGTCGTGGTCGGTTTCAAGCCGGAGAGCACCAAACTCAACGTCATCGTTGCCCACAACACTGTCATTGCAATGGTGATATTGCGCCAATGGGCCACGCGCAGAGGATGAACAAATTTAACCGGAATGAAAGTGAGAATGCTCAAACCTATAATGGTGATGAAGTTAATCAACCAACCAGTATTGAACAGATAGAAATACAAAACCACCACATTCCAAATGGCGGGAAAGCCCACAAAATAATAATCAAAGCTTTTCATATTCAAATTGGCAAATGTATAGCACGAAACCGCCATGATGAGTGCCGCACAAATCAGACTCCATGTCTGGCTCGAAAAGCCCCAAGGCACTTGCACCATGTTGAACCAATAAATCATCAACGCCGGCACTGCCACATAGGTGAAGAAATCAATCACCAAATCCAACGCGCCACCATCGAAATTGGGGGTATATTCTTTTACCCGCGCGCGTCTGGCCAATGTGCCGTCCACGCCGTCCACAAACAGCGCGATGCCTAACCACACAAATGCTTGCACAGCGTCATTCTTTAACACCGCAACCAAAGCCAAAAAGCCAAGCACAATGCCAGACGTGGTAAAGGCATGCACAGACCAAGCCATGCCCTTTTTAATTTCCAATTCTAAGTTGGGCTTCAGTTGAAGCTTCGCCATAGCACTTGTTCTCCCAAGATTTTACTATAGGGGCACTGCGTTGCTGCCACAATCACCCTATACGGCGAAACTCTAGCATGGTGAAAAAGCCTAATGGCTTCACGCTTTTGATCGATACGAGACGCAGCTTGTCGCAAGTCAAAACCGTATCCACCGGAAATTCCGGCCGCCAGCCTAATTTGGTGGCGTGTTTGGCCAAGCCTTTTTCAATGGCGCCGCGCATCCCATGATCAACACTGAAATGGTTGACCACCAACACAGTACCACCCGGTTTGGTAACACGCGCCAGTTCGGACATGGCCTTTTGCGGCTCTGGCACTACGGTGAGTACATACATTGCCACCGAAACATCAAAGGTGGAATCTGCAAACGTCATGTTGCAGGCATCCATTTCCACCAGACTTTCAATATTTTCATTCCCTGCTTTTGACACGCGCGCATGCGCGCGGCGCAACATATCTGCGGAAAAATCAATACCAGTCACTGAAAGCTGTGGGCCATAATGCGGCAAGGCCAAACCGGTGCCTACGCCTGCTTCCAATAGACGACCAGAAAAGCTGTTAACCCGTGTGGTTGCCTGCTTCACGCCATCGCGAACCAAACGACCGAAAGTTGCATCATAAACCGGCGCCCAGCGGCGATAAGCTTTGATGACATCACCAGCAGGCATGTCACGCAATCGAGGTGCATCTTTCGTCAACACAGTTTTCTCTCCCTTAGTATTCTTCTTTGTCCATCGCCTTAGTCTATGACCAGCGTCACAATCAAGCAGATTGCAAAATCTTAGCGCTGCGCACAAATTGTGGGCGCTGGTTGTAAAGGGCAATAAAGCCACCGCCTAACACGCGCTGCCCTGCCCCTTGGCCCTCGTAAAATACCGCCGCTTGGCCGGGCGAAACCCCAAATTCGCCCTCAGCCATGGCTAAAACCGCACCTTGCCCGTCGAGACGCAGTGTAGCTTCAACTGGCAAGCGTGTAGAGCGGATGCGTGCAAATATCTTTTGCGGCTCACCGCTGAGCGGCTTATCACCCAACCAGTTCACGTCACTAAGTTTGATTTCATCTTGCCGCAAAGCTTCGCGCGGGCCCACAATCACTTCCCCCTTGGCGGCATCAAGCCTAATCACATAGAGCGGATCGCCACCACCAATTCCCAAACCTTTGCGTTGGCCAATGGTGAAATTGATAATGCCCTCATGCTGGCCCAGCACCTTGCCTTGCATGTCGACAATCTTCCCCGGCCTAGCCGCATCAGGCCTAAGCTTGCGGATCACTGAGGCATAATCCCCATCTGGCACAAAGCAAATGTCTTGGCTGTCTGGTTTATCAGCCACCGATAGCCCCATGTCTTGGGCCACGGCGCGCGCTTCAGGCTTGGTTAGCAACCCCAACGGAAAGCGCAGATAATCCATTTGTTCCTGGGTTGTGGCAAACAGGAAATAGCTTTGATNNTTGATTGCAACGCACGCAAGGAATGGGTGTTGCACCCTGCACATAAGCATCAACAAATTCATCCATCACGGCTTCTTTGAAGCGCGATTCAAAATCCAACACATAATGCGGAATATCCAGCTGAGCCGCCACCCGCCTGGCATCATGAATATCCTGGCCAGCACAACACGCACCTTTGCGCCGGATAGCCTCACCATGATCATAAAGTTGCAGCGTTATGCCCACCACATCATAGCCCACTGCTTTCAATAGGCCAGCCGTGACGGAGGAATCCACGCCACCCGACATGGCACATACAACCCTGTGATCTTTCGGGTTGCCGCCNNCCTGCTTCACCAGTTCTTGGATGCGGGAGTTCACCTTCATGAGGGCCCTTACAGCCCTTTTGTGATTTTCTTGCAAGTCAAAGCCCAATATGTACCGAATTGGGCCAGCTATCCCCTTGTATTTGCAATTTGTTTATTTCCACTTAGGTCATTTTTAAGGCCCCAATGTCATTGTGCATGGGTACGACCGGATAATTCCACGAAAAATCCAGGTCGTAAGGTCAGTTTGTGAGTATGCGTAAATGAATGGTCAACTGCGTCCACGTGTGAATTATGTCATCGGTCCAGACGGAAGCCCGC
>PLXI01000045.1 GCA_003151375.1 Hyphomicrobiales bacterium | reverse complement strand
TCGCTTGCCGGTATTGTGGGCGGCGGGTGTGAACACCGGGCGATTGACCAAGGAAGAATTCGTGGCGGCAACCTCCACCAACATCGCCAAGATTTTAAACATCTATCCGCGCAAGGGCAGCGTTCGCGCAGGCGCTGATGCGGATGTGGTTGTCTGGGACCCTAAAGCCAAAAAGACCATCACCTACAAAAACCAAATCAGCCGTATTGATTACAATGTCTTTGAAGGTTTTGAATGTGTGGGCCTGCCCCGCATCGTGATCTCACGCGGCAAAGTGGCTTATGAGGATGGCGCGGTGAAAGCCAAAGCTGGCGATGGTGTTTACATCGAACGCCCTGCCAATGCGCCGGTGCATCAGGCCAATGCGATCTGGAAAGGCTTGACCCAGCCGAAGAGTGTGAAGCGGATTGAGGTTGTGCCTTGAATAATGACAGAAATCTGCCCTATGTCACAGATATCAGGACGTCACGGCTAAAATTGCTTCGTCTGTTTGGGCTTGGTATATTATTGGCAGTGGCCTCTGTCGTTCTCATTCGTCTTGGCAAAGGGCAGGCAGCGTCAACACCAAAAGAAATCTCTTATGTTATTATCGGAATTTTTGGTGTTTTGTTTTCTGGCTTGTGTTCAATATTATTCCTGTGGCAAACCATATTTCAGGCCGGACAGGTGATTTATGAGCTTACCGCAAATCAAATCACGATAAGAAATAAGGCCGCTATTCCATGGAACAAAGTAAAAGCTGTTAGCGACTTTGACTGGAGCAAGTCGAAAATATCTCTGCCAATCCGAAAGGGTCGAGCTCAAATGGTGATGCTCGAAATGACTGAAAAAGACATGGACGGTTTGGCTACATCGAGGACCTCGAAGTCGCTAGCAAGTCTAACAAAATTGTCAGGATATTGCGGTGTCGGCTTACCACATTCTTCAACGAATCTAAGTTACAATGAATTCAAGGCAGTTGTTACAGCCTATTACGAAGCGTCCAGAACCTGATAAAGATCATCGTAAACCGCGAATTACGGAATTGTTACTGTGCAATCAGAGAACACGGTGACTATGCGTTTAATCACGGCACACACCCTGTCATTCTAGAAAGCCGATTGCTTTGCCTTCGCAAAGGTGACGTGTCGCAGCGTCTGATGTATAGTCTCTTCAAATCCAACAACGATTGCTTTCACCATGCCCTCCAAAACAAATCTCACCATAAACCCACAGCGCCTATGGGACTCGCTGATGGAAACAGCACAATTCGGTGCAACGCCTAAGGGCGGCATCAAGCGGCTGACCGTATCGGATGAAGATAAGCGCGTGCGTGATTGGTTCAAAACTGAATGTGAAAAACTGGGCTGCAAAGTTGAAGTTGATGAAGTGGGCAACATGTTCGCAACGCGCCCGGGCAAGCGCGACGACATTCTCCCCATCGCCATGGGTTCGCATTTGGACACACAACCCACGGGCGGAAAATTTGACGGCGTGCTGGGTGTGTTGGGCGCACTCGAAGCACTGCGCACGATGGTTGAAATGGGCTACCAATCCAATGCGCCTGTGATGATTGTAAATTGGACGAATGAAGAAGGCTCTCGCTTCGCGCCTGCCATGTTATGCTCCGGCGTTTATGCTGGTGTGTTCACACCTGAGTTTGCCTTTTCGCGCGAAGACCGAGCAGGCATAAAACTCGGCGATGAGCTGCAGCGCATTGGTTACAAGGGAACACACAAGGCGGGTGCGATAAAATTTTCCGCAATGTTTGAATTGCATATTGAGCAAGGCCCAATTTTGGAAGCCGAATCCAAAATGATCGGCATCGTCACCGGCGTGCAAGGCATGCGTTGGTATGAAGTCACGGTAACGGGCCAAGAGAGCCACACTGGTGCAACCCCCATGCTACTCCGCAAGAATGCGTTGCTCGCCGCCGCACGCATGATTGAGGCCATCGACCAAGTGGGCATGGCGCATTTGCCCGGCGTGGCCTCAGTTGGCCTCATCGAAAACAAACCTAACAGCCGCAATGTTGTACCCGGTGAAGTATTCTTCACAGTCGATCTTCGCCACCCCGATGAAGCGGTTTTGGACAAAATGGAAAAGGCCTTCCGCTCAGCACTGCCAAAGATCGCCGCAGAAGCAAAAGTCACCTTTGAGGAAAAGCGTATCTGGAATTCGCCCGCCGTGAAGTTTGCGCCAGAGCTGGTGAAATGCGTAGCCCAAGGTGCAGCACAAGCCGGTTTCAAATCCCGCGAAATGGCATCAGGTGCTGGCCATGATGCCGCTTACATCGCCAGAGTGGCCCCTACCACGATGATCTTTGTTCCTTGCCTCGGCGGAATTTCGCACAATGAAGCAGAGTCCACCACACAAGAAGAATGTGCTGCTGGCGCACAGGTCTTGCTCAATGCGCTTTTGACTCATGATGCAAGCTTGGCCTAAGGCTAAAGCAGTGTGGGGAATTCATGGTTACGCTGAGCGAAATTGCCAAAGCTGTGGGTGTGTCGAGTGCGACGGTCTCTCGCGTATTGAATTTTGATTCCACATTATCGGTAACGGCAGAAACACGCCGTGCAATTATTGAGAAAGCCGAGGCGCTGAACTACGAAACGCCGCGCCGGCGTAAGAAAAATCTCGAACGCCAAATCGGTAAAATAATTCTGGTTCATTCCCTCAGCCCTGACCAAGAATTGATCGACCCTTACTATGTTGGGCTTAGGCTTGGCGTCGAACGCCGCTGCCAAAGACATGGCATCGAAATCGCCAAACTCTATAGCAATGATGGACCCCTCAATCCCGCAGTGTTGCGCAAAGCTTTTGGCGTGATTGTCGTCGGCCACTACCGTGAAAGCGGACTTGAGTGGTTGGCCAGCAATTGCCGCCACCTTGTGTTCGCTGATTTTTGCCCAGATTCAGATGAATATGACAGCGTTCAAAATGATTTTGTGCATGCAACGCTCAAATTGATGAACGCCCTATTTGCTATGGACTATCGGCGCATTGCTTTCATTGGTTGGGCTAATAGCCGAGGTGTGGGACCTTACGGCGAAGTGCGCTGTCGCACTTATATTGAATGGGCCAAGAAGCGCGGCCTGTTTGATCAAAAGCTCTGCTTGATCGCGCGCAATAATGAGGAAAGTGGATACGAGCTAGCGCTTAAACTGTTGAAACGCCCCAAGCGACCAGATGCCATTGTGACAGCCAGCGACAATATGGCTGTGGGCGTTTACCGCGCCCTTCACGAACGCGGCATCGAAATCGGTAAGGACATTGCAGTCACCAGCTTTAATGATATTTCAGTAGCGCAATTTCTGCATCCGCCGTTGTCAACAATCCGCCTGCCAGCTGAAGAAATTGGTGAAACAGCTGTTGATATGCTGCTCGAGCGGGCGGGCGGGCGCACCATTGGCAAGCAAGTCGCACTTGCCTCACAGCTAATCTGGCGCGGCAGCACAAGAAAACCGGGGCGTGCCGCAAAACCCTAGTAAATATTTACTAAACATCTTGCAACGATCCGATTTTCTGCCTAGGCTCGCTCATCAGCTCAACTCACACGAAGCTGAAATGGGAGAGAAACATGAAGAAATATGCGTTCAACAGGCGCAGCGTGATTGCTGCTGCCTTCGCTGGTATAAGCATTCTTGCTGTCACAGCCGCACAAGCCGCAGACACAGTTACCGTTTGGTGCTGGGATAAAGAGTTTAACGGCGCAACGATGAAGGAAGCCGCGGATCGCTACGCCAAATTGCATCCAGGCTTTACCATCAATATTGTCGACTTTAACAAGGCAGACTTGGAACAAAAGCTCCAAGCACAGCTCTCTTCGGGCACCACTGACGGCCTGCCCGACATCGTGTTGATTGAGGACTACGGCGCTCAAAAATATCTACAGTCGTTCACCAAGGCATTTGAACCGCTATCAGACACCAAAGCTATCGATTATAAAAACTTTGCCCCATACAAGGTGGCACTATCCACGGTGGCCGGTAAAACTTACTCATTGCCATTTGACTCAGGCGATACAGGTCTCTTCTATCGTTCAGACTATCTTGCGCAAGCTGGCTACAAAGCCGAAGATATGAACAACATCACTTGGGATAAGTTGATTGAAATCGGTAAGGCTGTTGAAGCCAAAACCGGCCACAAGATGCTGGATCTTGACCTGAATGACGACGGTGTATTTCGCATCATGCTGCAATCCGTTGGTGGATGGTTTTTCACACCAGACGGCAAGCCTGATATCACCAGCCCAACCTTCAAAGCCGCGCTAACACAATATGCCAAGCTGATGCAATCGGGCATCTACAAGCCAGTCTCTGGCTGGGCTGATTATACTGGCGGCTTCACCTCAGGCCAGATTGCCGCAACCGTGACGGGCGTTTGGATCGTGGGCACCATCAAGTCTGTCGCCGATCAATCAGGCAAATGGGCCGTCGCCCCAACGCCTCGCATCGACGGCGTGAAGGGTGCTGCCAATGCCTCCAACCTTGGCGGTTCTAGCTGGTATGTATTATCTTCAGCCAAAAACAAAGCCACTGCGATTGATTTCCTCGCCCAAATATGGGGCAAGGACAAAGACTTCTACCAAAAGATCCTGATTGGTCAGGGCGCATTTGGCACCTTGCTATCAGCACGTGAAGGTGATGCGTTTAAAGCCAGTGACGCCTTTTTTGGCGGAGCACCGGTTTGGTTGAATTTCAGCAATTGGCTTGCTCAAATTCCGTCTGTCAATTTTGGCACCTTCACCAATGAAGCTGATTCCGCAGTCGATGCTCAAATTGCTGGCCTTGCCAAGGGCGGCTCAGTCGATGATGCCATCAAAGCCATTGATGCGCAGTTGAAGCAACAGATGCAGTGATCCTCCCAGGGGCTGCGCGGTGAAAGCCGCGTGGCCCCACCCTTTTTGAGTTCACATGATGGCGCAGGCTCCAGGCAAAACCACACTCACAGGTTGGCTTTTCAAGGGCCCAGCTTTGACACTGCTTGCCTTCTTCATGGTCTATCCGATCCTGTCGTCCCTGTGGATGAGCTTGCAGGTCGGCAAAGGCATGAACTTTTCCTTCGGCGGCTTCGCCAATATGTGGCGCTTGACTCAGGACGCCGTCTTTCAGCAAGCGCTTCTCAACACGCTGACGCTGCTCGTCGTGCAAGTGCCAATCATGATTACGCTGGCCATGCTGATGGCTGTGGCGCTGAATGACCCAAGCCTGAAAGGTCGTGCGCTTTTCCGCACTGCGATCTTTTTGCCCTGCGTCACCTCGCTCGTCGCTTATTCAGTCCTGTTTAAATCGATGTTCGCGTTTGACGGCGTGGTCAACCGCTTTCTCGAAGCCCTGCACATTATGGATCAGCCGATCCCTTGGCTTAGCGACGCGTTCTGGGCGAAGACTTTAATCATCCTCGCCATCACATGGCGTTGGACCGGATACAACACGATCTTCTTTCTCGCCTCGCTGCAAAATATTGATCCTTCGATTTATGAAGCCGCACGAATTGATGGTATTCCGCGCTGGGCGCAATTCATCAAAATCACTTTGCCCGCACTCAAGCCTGTGATCTTGTTTACCACCGTCACGTCAACAATCGGCACGCTTCAGCTCTTTGACGAGGTCAATACCATCACCCCCCTGGGTGGTCCGTCGAACTCAACTCTGACACTTTCGCTTTATATCTATCAGCTCTCCTTCAAATTCATGCCGAGCTTTGGCTACGCCGCCACGGTCTCCTACGTGATCGTGGTACTGGTGATGATTCTGAGCTTCATCCAGTTCGTGGTGGCGCGCGAGAGGCGGCGACCATGAACAGGCGACTTCACCGGATAATGATCTATGCGCTGCTGAGCATCGCTGCCTTTGTCTCAGTCTTTCCCTTTCTGTGGCTGATCCTGGGTGCGACCAACATTTCACCTGACATCTTGAGCGGCAAGACGACCCCAGGCCACGCTTTGTTCGACAACATCGTCAAGCTGACCCAACAGGTCGATCTGGTCCAGCTGTTCTACAATTCCACCAAAATTGCTGTTATTGCCACGGCTCTGACTTTGGTAGTCGCATCTCTAGCGGGTTACGCCTTTGAAATTTTCCGTTCCAAAATAAGCGACCGCATATTCGCGGGCCTTTTGGCCATGCTCAGCATTCCTTTTGCCGCTCTGATGATTCCGCTTTTCGTCATCATGGCGAAGTTGCATCTCATCAACACACACACAGCAGTTATTATCCCGACCGTCGCCTCGATCTTTATGATTTTCTATTTCCGCCAAGCCACAAAATCGTTCCCCACCGAACTGCGTGACGCAGCCCGGGTCGACGGTCTAAATGAATGGCAGATTTTCCTCTATATCTATGTGCCGGTGATGCGCTCCACCTATGCCGCCGCCACCATTATTATCTTCATGGCAAATTGGAACAACTATTTGTGGCCGCTGATCGTGCTGCAAACCAATGATACCAAAACTATTACGCTGGCTGTTGCCTCGCTACTCTCAGCCTATGTACCAGATTACGGGGTGGTGATGGTCGCCACAACGCTGGCTACGCTTCCCACACTCTTCATCTTCTTTGTCTTGCAGAAACAGTTCGTGCAAGGTCTTTTAGGGTCATTAAAATGAGCGGCTTGAAACTTCGCGCGGTGCATAAATCATATGGTGCAGTAGAGGTGATCAGGGGTGTCAACCTTGATATTGAACCAAAGGAATTCGTGGTTTTCGTTGGCCCCTCTGGCTGTGGTAAATCTACTTTACTGCGCATGATTGCTGGTCTGGAAGATATTTCAGCGGGCGAAATCAACATTGGTGGCAAGCGCATGAATGAGGCTGAACCCTCCAAACGCGGCATTGCCATGGTGTTCCAATCCTACGCCCTCTACCCACATATGAGTGTGCGTGAAAATATGGGCTTTTCGTTGCGCTTTGCTGGCGTCGCTAAAGCCGAAATCACGCGCCGAGTCGATGAGGCCGCCAAGACCTTGGGGCTTGAAACGCTCATGCACCGTTGGCCTAAAGAACTTTCTGGTGGCCAGCGTCAGCGCGTTGCCATTGGCCGTGCTATCGTGCGTAAGCCTGATGTGTTTCTGTTTGATGAGCCCTTATCCAATCTCGATGC
>PLXI01000094.1 GCA_003151375.1 Hyphomicrobiales bacterium | reverse complement strand
GATTCCACAGCGCCGCATGCCGTGTTGTTAGTGCTTGATGCCACCACCGGACAAAATGCTTTGGCGCAGGCTGAGATTTTTACCAAAGTGGCGGGCGTGACTGGCTTGATTATGACAAAGTTAGATGGCACAGCGCGTGGCGGCATTCTTGTGGCCATTGCCGAGAAATTTAGATTGCCCATTCATGCTATTGGCGTGGGTGAAAGTATTGAAGATTTGCAGCCCTTTGACGCGCATGGTTTTGCGCAAGCAATTGCCGGATTGGATGAAAAATGAACGAAGTGAAACTAACTCAAACACAAAAGTTGGTTTTGGATTTGGGGCCGCTGCTGGCGTTTTTTGTCGCCAACTGGAAGCTGGGTTTGTTGTGGGCCACCGGTTTTTTGATGGCTGCGACTTTTGTGTCACTGGCCGTCAGTTATTATATCACCCGCAAATTAAATAAATTGGCGTTGTTCGGCGCTTTGTTTATCGGCCTGTTTGGGTCGATTACGCTTTATCTGCAAGACGCGTGGTATTTGAAATTGAAGGTTACTTTGGTTGAGCTTTTTTTTGCTGCACTGCTTATAAGTGGGCTTTACTTCAAGCGTCTGTTTGTAAAGGACGTGATGGGCGAGATTTTGGAACTGCCAGATGACGTGTGGCGCAAACTGACCATACGCTGGGCCTTGTTCTTTGTCGCCATGGCAGTTTTGAATGTGGTGATATGGCAAATGTTTTCTGATTCAGTTTGGGTTACATTTAAGGCCTTTGGTTTGATGGGCTGCACGGTGGTGTTTGCGCTTGCGAACACGCCTCTATTGGCAAAATATATTAAAGATTGAAGCGCAATTTATTCTTCCGCAGGCTGATGATCTGTGTACGGTCGAATCAGATTTCTAGTCTTGTCAAGACTTGCGCTGCAATAAATTCAGTCGTTACGTGTTAACGTCTTGGTGCTGAAAATACGCTTGCGGGCTCAAAGGTGAACAGCTAGGAGTCACATCGCGTCTTGCAGGAATTGTTTTGTGCTAAGGCGCGACGCGCGGAAGCTAACTGTTTCCACCACGCGAGGAACAGGACTTCAGATCAGGGGACACGATGTCTATAACTAAGGATGCGAAAGTTTTTTCTCGCTCTTTCACACATCTGCTGAAGCGTGCCGTTCAATACTCTTCTCATCTTTACATGGATGAAGTTGGCAAGAGCGGCTTGACGCATCGCCAATTCACTGTTCTGTCTGCCGCTGACACTTTTGAAGGCAAAAGCCAAACCGAGTTGGTAAAAATTACAGGGATTGATCGCTCCACCTTGGCTGATCTTGTGGCGCGGTTGATGGAGCAGGGCCATTTGCAGCGTAAGCGTTCAAAGGATGATGCGCGGGCCAACGCAGTGCGCCTCACGCCAATTGGTAAGAAAGCGCTGCGTTTGGCGCAAGGTGGCGCTGAGGATATTGACCGCAAGCTACTGTCGCATTTTTCGGCAGGCGATCGCCGGGTTATGTNNTTTTCGGCAGGCGATCGCCGGGTCATGTCTGATTGTTTAGCCATTCTAGCCGTTGAGATGGACAAAATTGATTCCGCGCCTGAAACTGCAAACGTTGAAAAGGCCAAGCCGCGCCAGAAGCGCGTGGTTTAATTCTCGGTTTTGATTTTGGCTAAGGCCGTGCGTGCGGCTTTGTCCCTTGCTAAACACCAAGCCACCAGCACCAATATGCTGATAGCGGATACGATGTAAGCCGCAATCACATAGCCAGCGGTGGGTGCGTTCCAATCCATCAATTGCCTCTTATTTCTGCAAGCCGGGCGCTACGTAGTTTGCGCGTGGCAATTTCGGTTCGCAGTGAGACCAGATGAAGTGCGAGGAATAGTGTTGTGTAGGCCAGCACCATAACCAACAGAACCCAAAGCATTGATGGATCAATCGAAGGCCCGCCTGCTTTGAATATGCTGGAGGCCTGATGCAGCGTATTCCAGTAATCGACAGAAAATTTGATCACCGGTAGGATGACTGAGCCGACCAAAGCCACAATGCGGGCAATGGCGGCTGCGAGATGCGGCTCTTCAATGGCTTGCCAGATGGCGATATAACCCACATACAGCAACAATAGAATAAACATTGAGGTGACGCGCGCATCCCACACCCACCAAGTGCCCCACGTGGGCTTGCCCCAGATGGAACCCGTGGCCAGCGCTAGAAAACAAAACACCGCACCAATGGGCGCTGCGGTTTTTGCTGCGGCATCTGCTAGCGGGTGGCGAAAGATAATGGCAATAGCGCTGGCGAAGGCCATTAAGGCATAGGCAAACATGGCAATCCAAGAGGCAGGCACATGGATATACATAATGCGCACGCTTTCGCCTTGCTGATAGTCAGCTGGGCTGGTGACAAAAGCGCCGTAAAGGCCAAGAGCGAAAAGAACTGCCGTTATCAGCCACAGATAAGGCAATATGGCATTAGCCAATTTTAAGAAGACGGCTGGGTTGGCAAATTTTTGCATATTTCACCTCATATAGGCTCGTAATGCTGCCGCGCAAGCGATGGGCGAGACAACCAACAATAGCAAAGTGATGCCAAGCAGAATGAGAAGGGCGGGCCACGCCGATTGTGGCCCCATCATCAAAGTGGTTGTTGCCACCCCGAAGATCAACACCGGGATGTAAAGTGGCAGGATAAGTATGGCGATTAACAACCCGCCACGGCGCAGGCCCGCTGCGATGGCCCCGCCTAAGCTGGCCAGCAGCGACAAGGCGAGTGAGCCGGTGATCATCGAAAGCCACAGCATGGGCAGAGTACCAGAATCAACATTCAACATGAGGGCAAGTGGCGGCGCAATCAAAGCCAGCGGCAGTGAAACCGTCAGCCAATGAGCCAAAGCTTTGGTGAGTGTGATGAGTTCGAAGGGAACATTTGTCATGGTCATCAGATCAAGTGAGCCATCTTCAAAGTCGCTCTGAAAAATTCGTTCGGCGGTCAGCAATACGGCAAGAAGCAGCGCCAACCACATCATGCCAGAAGCCAGGCGTTGCAGCAGAATTGGATCGGGCCCCAAAGCAATGGGCACCATAACGATCACCGCCAGGATGAAACCAAGGGCCGCACCCAAGCCGTCGCCCTGTTTGCGGGCCAGTGTGAGATCACGCCAGAGTAACGCTTTTATTGCGGGCGAGATCATGGCGTTTGCGCCAATTGCAACTGCTTGCTGCCCTTGATGCCGAGTGCTCCATGGGTTGCAGCAATGATCATGCCGCCGGATTTTAAATGAGTTTTCATTTCGCGAGTGAGATCAA
>PLXI01000218.1:5720-15078 GCA_003151375.1 Hyphomicrobiales bacterium | reverse complement strand
GCCCAAACACATGCGCCACACCGGAGGTGGGTTTCAGCATTAAGAATAGCAGACGCAGCAAGGTGGATTTTCCCGCACCTGATTTGCCGGAGAGAAACCGCAAATCCCCCGGTGCCAGCCCAAAGTACACATGTTTGAGGATCTCTGCCCCCTCACCATAGCGTAATGTGACATTTTCAAGCTGCACAACCAAGGCCACTTAACCCCGCATTAACCCTGTTCATCGTTATCTCAGGCTTACTGGTGCCAACGGGCACCAAAAACCGAATCAAACTCATTTTAGGCGACAATGATCGTTTCCTGCCCATCTTGCACCACCCGATATGACCTCGGCCACCAAGCGCAGAATGATGTTCTGACGCTAACGTGTCGGCGTTGTGGTCATCATTGGAAAAAATATCCAGTTCAAGATGTGGTGCCAGTTTCCGCCTCTCGGTCTTTGCAAGTGATTGAACATGAACCCGAACCGGACCTGGATGTGGCGCGTCTGGTTGAGGCCGCTAAATCGGCGCGCATTCAATATGGCGCCAAGCGTGTCGCCAGACTTAAAAAGGTAAGCGGCTGGGCATCACTTGGCTTGTGTGCTGCGTTGCCTTTCATTTTTGCGCTGGTAGCCCCCGAAGCCACGGTTATGGCCGCGCCGATGACCGCCAAGCTCTATCAGAAGCTGGGATGGGCAGTGAATATCTATGGTCTTGATATCAGGCGGGTTGAACAGCTGAACAAAAATATAGATGGCCAGCACATTTTAATGGTGAAGGGCGAGATTAGTAATTCCACCAATGTTGTTCGCAAAATTCCAAGTATGCGCTTTGCGCTGAATGACGCCGATGGCAAAGAACTCTATAGTTGGACGCTGGATACAACTGCCAGGCCGCTGCGCCCGGGTGAAACCACGGCTTTTTCAACGCGGATTGCTGCCCCGCCAGAACTTGCCAACAGTCTACAAATTCGCTTTGCACATGCCAGTGAAATAGGCTCAAACCCTGCTCTATGAGCACACTCACCATTGATGGGCATCGTATTGATGTCTTATTTTCAGCCGAGCAAATTGCAACCCGCATCAAAAGCCTTGCAGCAGAAATAGCTGCCACTAAACCCAAGCGACTTTTGGTTGTGCCGGTTCTCAAAGGCAGTTTCATTTTTGCGGCTGATCTCATTCGCGCCATGCATCATGCAGGCTTGTCGCCGGAAGTTGATTTCATGATTCTCGCATCTTACCATGCGGCCACGACATCATCTGGCAAGGTTGAGGTATTGCGCGATATTGAATCACTGGTGCAAGACCGCGATGTGTTGCTGGTGGATGATATTCTTGAATCGGGCCGCACTTTGGCTTTTGCTAAAGACTTGTTGGCGGCGCGTGGTGCATCATCGGTGAAGTCCGCCGTATTGTTGTTTAAGCCCGGCCATTTAGCGGCATCAGTNNCATTTGGCGGCATCAGTCAAGGCAGATTTCTGTGCATTTGATTGCCCAGATCTGTTTGTGGTGGGTTATGGGATGGATATGGCGCATCAATTCCGCGAGTTGCCCTTTGTTGGGCATGTGGTGAAGTAAAGCATCGCACGATGCTAGCTGCTTCACTTATGAAGTGAAAGATCGTCAACTTCAAAAAGCTTTACTGCAGCCCTTTCAGAAGTCCGCTAAGGTAGTCCTTGGTTTCGCTATCAAGCCCTTGTTCATTGGCTCTGCCGCGCAGCTCTTCTAGAATTTCGCGTGCTTTTTTACGCGCGATTTCAGAGGGCACAATATTTTTATCTGGCCCGACATTGGGCCGCCGGTTCGGGATACGGCCTAAGGGATCCTCATTTCGCGAATTGCCCTGCCTATCTGCATTTCCTTGTTTGTCGCCGCCTTCTTTGCCCATCTGCTCAGCCAGTTTACCCACGCCTTGAATCATATTGCGCATGGCTTTGTTTTGCTGGCGCAGCGCCTCGTCCTTGTTGCCTTGGCGCAGAGCATCTTCGGCATCGCCCATGTTTTTCTGGGCTTCACCAAGTTTATCACCACCTTCTTGTGGCGAAAGGCCTTTGCCAAGTTGGTCAAGCTGGTCGCGCAGGCCTTTTTGTCTGTTGGCTAAGTCACCAGCTGAATCGCCGCCGCCACCGTTATTGTTCTCACCGGGTTTAGTGCCCTTGCCGCCTTGGCCCAGGCGCTGGGTTTGATCCATCAACTTCTGTTGCTTGTCCAACAAGCCGGAAAGGCCGTTCATTTGGCCCTGCCCAGGTTGGCCGCCTTCAGCCATTTGGCCTTGGCCCGGCCTTAAGTTTTGCAGCATCTGGTCGAGTTGTGACAACATCTGTTCAGCCTGATCGGTGTTGCCCTGTTCATTCAGCTTGCCAATCTGGTCAAGCATATCTTGCAATTGTTCTGGGCTTACCATCGGGCCAGGTGTGGGCTTGACGCCTTCTGCAAGGCGTTGCTCTGCATCCTTCTGCATTTGCTGCGCGAGCTTGTTCATCTCGTCCTGCAACTTCTTCATCAGGTCTTGAATGCGTTCTTTGGAAGCACCTTCGCGCAAGGCTTGGCGCAACTGATCGGCCAACTGTTTCAGGCGGGTCTTGGTATCACCCAGATTACCATCTTCAACGGCCTGAATGAGCGGCCAAAAATCTTTCACTGCGGCAACCACATCATCAGGATGTGATGCATTGGCCAGTTTGGCATTGAGGCTGGCGATGTTAATTTGCAAACCCATGCGTCCGTTCAGCTCAAATGGATAAAGCAACATGGCACCGATCATGGTTGCAGCATCGGGTGCGTCATCGGGTGATAAGATAAAGCGCTTGCGTTGTTCGGCAAACGCGCGCGCCAAGGGCATAATGAAATCACGCTCTGGCATGCGCAATCTGTTAGGCGCCGTTGAAGTTTTGTGGCCCGTAGCGTCCGAGGCAGTTAGCGTCATCTCCACCCAAAGTCCGGCCCACGGATGAGACGCCAAATCCGAAACTGAAGTTTCTGTGTCATCTTTTGAATTGGGCTTGGCCATGGCAATTTTAAATTCGGGCGCTGGATATAAAAACACTCCGTTTCCTTCAAAGCCCTCAGCATTGTCTTGCTGATCTGCCAATACAATTTCGGCCGTTACGGATTTGACGCCATAATCATCATTGGCATGCCACTTCACTGAAAGCTTGCCAGTGTCATCGCCTTTAGGGTCGTCGACAAATTCAATCTTAGGCGGCTCATCAGTTATCGTGGTCACTTGCCATGTGGCCAAAACCTGATCGCCATCGAAAACTTTAAGTGTGGCTGGCCTGTCAAGCTTTGCCTCTACTGTGAAGGTGCCATCCTTTTCTTCCGCCTTCATCTCAGCCAGCTTCACCTCTTGGTCTGGCGTTCCTGGCGAAAGCACAAGCAGGCGTGGTTTGGTTGCACCTTGCAGTCGCAAGCTCAGCAATGAATTCTCTGGAATGTTCAGTTCAGGATTGGCCGCCAAGCGCTCTTGCATGGCCGGTGATGTGAGCAGCAATGGCTGCTTTCCAGTGTAGGTTGGCGGTTTAAGCCACGCATCCAGCACAGGAGGCTTTGCTGGTGCGGGCATGACAAAATGAAATGCTGATTGGAAGCTCGATTTTATTTCGCCGCCTCCCAGCAAGAAGGCTGTGCAGAGGGCCATTACCACTGGCAGTCGCAAGGCCAGTGGATCAAATTGTCGCCAGTTGGAGCGAGGTGCTGCAACCGAAAGATTCTTGATAGCTGCAAGATTGCGCTCCACATGGGCCTGCCACAGCTCAGTGCTTCCTGCACCTGACACCGGAACATCTTCAAGGCTTGAGGCGGCGCGATGTTGAAGCGCGTTATTTTTTTCCAAGGCTCGTGCGGCTGCAAGACGCGAAGGAAAAGCCATTTTCATCAAAGGTGTGAGGCTGAATATCAACAACAAGCCAAGGCCTGCCAATAACAATACCGGTAAACCGGTTGGCAAATGCAACAATACGCCAGACCACAGCAAGCAAAGGCCAATTGCTATCACCATCAGCGGGTGCTGGAGTGCAGGCCAAACAGCCTCCAGCCACAGCACCAAACGCTGCAGACGGATTTTTGTAGCAATCGAGTTTAGGCGTGGATCGGCCATGCTCACTTTTCTAACAGGATTTAGGCGAAGATGCGATCACTCTTGAAGTTAATCTTGTGAAGTTAATCTTGCCAAGATGCCAGTTGGTCAAGCCCGATCAATTCCTCATAAGTCTGGCGCGGGCGAACCAAGGCCCATTTGTCACCCTTAACCAAAACCTCAGGGATTAAAGGTCGCGTGTTATAAGTACCAGACTGCACAGCACCGTAAGCGCCTGCCGTCATAATTGCTAGAAGATCACCTTCTTTAACCTTAGGCAGACGGCGGCCTTTAGCGAAATAGTCACCCGTCTCACACACTGGCCCTACCACATCGGCCTCGAACATCTGCGCGTTATGGTTCTCATTCACACTGATGATTTCATGATAGGCATCATAAAGCGTTGGGCGGATCAAATCATTCATCGCTCCATCTTGAATGATGAAATGACGGCCTTCGTTTTCCTTCACATAGATCACGCGGGTGACCATGATGCCAGCGTTGCCAACAATGAGGCGACCCGGCTCCATCATATATTTTAGACCCAGATGGCCGAGCGTGCGCTTCACCATGGCGGCATATTCATCAGGATGGGGCGGCACATCATTGGTGCCGCGGTAAGGCACACCAAGCCCGCCGCCCAAATCTAAGTGGCGAATGTTGTGGCCTTCGGATTTCAACTTCGTCACCAATTCAGCCATCAGCTTGAAGGCCTGTTCAAAGGGTGCCAGCTCAGTGATCTGGCTTCCGATATGCATATCCACGCCGGTGACATCAAGATTGGGCAAGGCGGCGGCGCGCGCATAAACTTCTGAGGCGCGCAAATATGAAATGCCGAATTTATTGTCGGCCTTTCCGGTGGTGATCTTGGCGTGGGTTTTGGCATCAACATCAGGGTTGACGCGAATAGAAACCGCAGCGCGTTGACCCACACGGCCCGCAACTTCATTCAGCAGTTCTAGTTCCGGTTCTGATTCAACATTGAAACAGGCAATACCTTCACGCAAAGCCAGCGCCATTTCACGCGCGGTTTTGCCCACGCCGGAGAACACGATCTTGCGGGCAGGCACACCTGCTGCAAGCGCACGGCGCAGCTCACCTTCGGACACTACGTCCATGCCAGCACCTAGGGCGGACAAAGTTTTAATAACAGCTTGGTTGGAATTGCTCTTGATTGAATAGCAGATCATGTGATCCGCACCTTTGAAGGCTTCATCCAAAACCTTGTAGTGGCGCTCAATCGTTGCCGTCGAATAGCAATAAAAAGGTGTTCCCACTTCATTGGCAAGTTCAGCGAGATTGACATCTTCAGCGTGAAGAATGCCGTTCTTATAAGAAAAATGATGCATCAGTTTACAACAGTTCCAGCTTGCGATGGTGCAACCGGATCACCGCGCACACCACAGGCCGCGAGACATCCAAGACAGAGTGCCAGGATAAGAAGCTTTTTCATTTGGTTTTGACTTTCAAAATTTTGAGCCAACGTTTGGCTTCACGCTTCACATTTGAGGGCGCAGTGCCGCCAAAGCTTATACGCGATTTTACCGACGCTTCGACCGAAAGAACTTTGAACACCGAAGCGTCGATTGCTCCGTGTACTGATTGAAGTTCAGCGAGCGAAAGCTGTGAGAGAAAAACATTTTTCTTTTCCGCCATAGCCACGATGCGGCCCGACACGTGGTGGGCTTCGCGAAATGGCATCTTCAACTTCTGCACCAGCCAGTCGGCCAGATCGGTGGCGGTACTGAATCCGGTTGACGCCGCAGCTTTCATTGCAGTTTGATTGGGCTTCATATCGCGCACCATGCCGGCCATGGCAGCCAGTGCCAATTCCATATTTTCCAGCGCGTCAAAGACTTGTTCTTTGTCTTCTTGCATGTCTTTGGAATAAGTCAGCGGCAGGCCTTTCATCACCACGCTCAAAGCGATGAATGCGCCCAAGATGCGGCCCGGTTTGGCGCGGATCAACTCTGCGGCATCAGGGTTACGCTTTTGTGGCATGATCGATGAGCCGGTGGTGAATTTATCCGACAGTTTCACAAAGTTGAATTGCGATGAAGACCAGATGACAATTTCCTCGGCCAGCCGCGAAAGATTGATGGCGCAGATCGAACAAGCGGCCAGAACTTCCAACGCAAAATCGCGAGATGCAACAGAGTCCATTGAATTGCGCGTTGGGCCAGCAAAGCCCAAGGCCTTGGCCGTGGCGGTGCGGTCAATGCGATAAGACGTGCCAGCCAGCGCTGCTGCGCCCAGCGGACTTTCATTCATCCGCTTTCTGGCATCCTGCATCCGGCTTAAATCCCGCGACAACATCTCAACATAAGCCATTAGATGATGGCCGAAGGTGATCGGCTGAGCCACTTGCAAATGCGTGAAGCCGGGCATGATGGTGGCGGCCTCGGCTTCAGCTTTTTCGGCTAGTGCCAGCATCACATCTTTCACCCGAACGCAAAGCTCATCGACCGCGGTGCGTATGAACAGCCGAAAATCGAGTGCTACTTGGTCGTTACGGCTGCGCGCTGTGTGGAGGCGACCAGCGGCATCACCGATCAATTCCTTCAAACGGCTTTCGATATTGAGGTGAATATCTTCAAGCGCCTGCGAAAACTTAAACTTTCCGCCTTCAATCTCGGCCTTGATCTCATCCAACCCTTTGGTGATGGCAGAAGCGTCAGCCTTGGTGATAATGCCTTGGCTCACCAACATTTGGGCATGGGCCTTTGATCCGGCAATATCTTCGGCATATAACTTCTGATCAAAATCAATTGATGCATTGATCTTGCTCATTATGGCATCAGGGCCCTTGGCAAAGCGCCCGCCCCACATTTTATTGGTCATCGAGAAACCTTATTCGCCTTGGAGTAGTGCTAGCATGAATAAAACCACTTTAACCGCTCTTTTGGCCGTCGTCCTTGTTGGCCTTGGCATTTACTTGTTCACCAGCCCTGATGGCAAGGTGAAGATTGGGCCCGTGACGGAATCTGGCGCTGGCATGGCCGCTTACATAGCCCAAGCCACACCCAAGGAACTGCCCGCTTTAAGCTTTGCTGATGGCATGGGGGTTTCCAAAGATAATTCCGTTTTTAAGGGCAAAGTGACGTTGCTGAACCTCTGGGCCACCTGGTGTGCGCCTTGCCGCAAGGAAATGCCGGAGTTGGCCAAGCTGCAAGCGGACTTGGGCGGGGCGGATTTTCAGGTAATTGAGCTGAGCGAAGATTTGAAAGGTTACGCCCCTTCTTGGGATTATCTGAAACAAGTGGGGGCACAAAATTTAACGCTTTATGCCGATCAAAAGGGCACGGCACTGGACGCATTGCGCGCCCCCGGCCTGCCGGTAACACTGTTGTTGGATAAAGACGGCCGCGAAATTGGCCGCTTGCTGGGGCCAGCGCCTTGGAGTTCTGATGAGGCCAAGGCGCTCATCAAAACGGCTTTAACGAAGTGATTATTTCACCGGAATGAAAATCTCGATTCTGTCGTCGCCCTTGTTGAACGCCTCACCGTAAACTTCAAACTGCGGGCCCTGGGCCAATTTGAGTTTGGCGGCGGGCAGCCATTCATCGAATATCTTGCCCCAGGTTTTGGGCAGGCCCGCAATATCGCCCTCATGCAGAAACACTGCCGTGCGCCGCGAGGCGATGGTGAGGGTGTACATGTAACCGGGCACTTGGCCTGGGTCTTTCACTTCCACGGCGCACATATAATCCATCATTCCGCCGCCGAAAGAGTGGCACACGCCATAAGCATTGAAGCCCACTTGCCCCTCGATCTTACCGAAATCCTGCATGAAGATTTGCCACAGGTCTTTGATGCCGGACGATGGGCCGATGGGGAAGGTTTTGTTCCGGCCTGCGAGGATGAGGGGCGGGGTGGTGAGGATGCGGATGGGTTGGGGCATGGTTGGATTTGTAACCGATTCCCTTCCACTCGTCATTCCCGCGAAGGTGGGAATCCAGCTACTTATCTCGATCTCGTTGCGAAGAAGCTGGGTCCGGGCCTTCGCCGGGGTGACGTAGAATGGGAGGTGTGTTATGCTCCGCCCATGAATATCACTTTTGAAACTGTGCAAGAGACCGACGGACGCTGGATTGCCGAAGTGCCTGAGCTTGCGGGTGTGCTGACTTACAGAGCAACAGAACTGGAAGCAGTGGTAAAAGCTGAAGCGCTAGCCCTTCATGTTCTGCCTGAACGCATCGCACATGGTGGAGGCCGCTCAATGGATGTTCGGATTGTCGCCGCCGCTGCTGCATGAGTAACTTGATTGACCGTAGAATAATAACGTGGACAAAAGTCATTGCAATTTTTGCCATGGCCCTGCTTTGGTTTTCTGAGCGAGTTTGGGCAGAGTGTGGCCCCGAAGAACAAGATTTAGCACTGGACCGGTACTTTCAGATAACTGACAGCAAGACGACCAAATGGTCGTTTCGATTGGGCGGTTATGACTTGATAGCTTCAAGTGGTATTTGGCTAACCTTGAGTGAACAAACGAAAGAAGTGGACATTACCCAACTGGGATATCTTAAAGCACTCGAGCTAGCTGGCTATGTCCAACTAAAAATAGTGAACAATTTGGGTGAGATGAGCGCGCTTGGATGGGACGAATTTTCGGGGGTAATGCAGAAAAATTTAGGCAGGGTTGAAGTATCAGCAACCGCTGATGGGAAGGAAGTAACCAAGACATATGGCGGTGGGCTTGGTATCACAGAATTCACCTATCAGCCCAGCGTGAGGCATTATAGAAGTATCGTGGACGTGAAAAAAATCGCGTCAATAAATGAAAACTATGCAGTTGTTAGCTCGATGTTTACAAATGATCTGAGCCCTGAAGGCGAGAAGATTGGCAACGCATTAACCACAGTTTTCCAACACATTCCTGAAGCCCCAGCTTGTTTCAAAGTGGACTTCACCCAAAGAAGACATCGGGGTGTTATCTTGCTGAAATTGGACCGAATGGACTGCGAATGGAAACTCGTCGAAGCCGATTGGTCAAATTCTGAAAAAGGCCCTCTTTGTTCGGATGACGTTAGCAAAGCAGTAGGAAATTTGGGCAACTAACTTTTTCACCCGTTGGGCGCTCTATATTTGAAGCCATATTTGATATTGGGTCAGGAATTTGACTCCTCGCCCCATTTCCCCTATGTCCGCGCCTATTCAGACGCATTTCCTTACGTCTACAGCTTTCTGACACATGGGGTTCTTATTCCCGGGAGGTCAAAAAGCCCACATCTGGCAGCGAGTTTCGCTCCCGGGTGTTGTTTTCGTTCGGTCTGCGCCTAACTGAGAGAACATATGTTTGA
>PLXI01000218.1:0-5707 GCA_003151375.1 Hyphomicrobiales bacterium | reverse complement strand
CAGATGGTGGTGAAGATCGTTCACGACACTTTGGTTGAAACGCTTGGCTCTGATCAATCAGCATTGAACCTGCGTGCTTCGCCACCCGTGGCCATTTTGATGGTAGGCTTGCAAGGCTCTGGCAAAACCACCACGACTGCAAAAATCGCCAAGCGCCTGCTTGAACGCGAAAAGCGCAAAGTGTTGATGGCGTCTCTCGATACGCGCCGCCCAGCTGCGCAAGAGCAGCTCCAAATTCTCGGCAAGCAGGTCAAAGTTGATACGCTGCCGATCATCAAAGGCGAGAGCCCCATTCAAATCGCTAAGCGCGCCATGAGCGAAGCCCGCAAGGGAGCTTATGATGTAGTAATGCTGGATACTGCTGGCCGCCTGCACATTGATGAAGAGCTGTTAGCCGAAGCCGCTGCGGTGCGCGACCTGTGCAAGCCTAAAGAAACTTTGCTGGTGGCGGATTCGCTCACGGGTCAAGACGCGGTGAATTTGGCGCGTGCCTTCGACGAGAAAATTGGTATCACTGGCATTGTGCTCACGCGTATTGACGGCGATGGCCGTGGCGGCGCTGCACTTTCCATGCGCGCGGTGACTGGCAAGCCCATCAAGCTTTTAGGCACCAGTGAAAAAATGGACGGTCTGGAAGATTTCCATCCTGACCGTATCGCTGGCCGCATCTTGGGCATGGGCGACGTTGTGTCTCTCGTTGAACAAGCCGCGCAAAATATCGATCATGAAAAGGCGCGCAAAATTGCTGAGCGGATGCGCAAAGGTGCCTTTGATCTGAATGATTTGTCCGATCAGCTTAAACAGATTCAAAGCCTTGGCGGCATGGGCGGTGTGATGAAAATGCTGCCGGGCATGGGCAAAGTTACCAAACAGCTTGAAGGCGTTGATCTCGACAAAACTGTTTTTAATCGCCAGCTGGCCATCATCGGTTCGATGACCAAGCAAGAGCGGCGCAATCCAAAAATCATTGATGGCAAACGCCGCAAGCGCATAGCAGCGGGCAGCGGCACCAAGCCTGAAGACATCAATAAACTGCTCAAAATGCATGCCCAAATGGCCGATATGATGAAACAGATGGGCCAAGGCAAAGGCCTGCTCGGCAAGATGATGGGTGGCAAAGCCATGCCGTCAGAAGCTGAGATGGAAGCCATGCAGAAAGAGCTTGCTGGAATGGATCCAGCATCTTTGCCGCCAGAGTTGCGCGACATGATGAAGTCGGGCGGTGACTCTTTTGGTGGTGGCGCAGGTGCTGCACCGAAAATGCCAGATATGATTGAGCTGATGAAAGGCCTTCCTGGTGGGATGCCGAAATTGCCGGGTCTAGGCGGCGGGTTGCCGGGGCTCGGTGGCCTCAATCCGTTTAAGAAGAAATAGATTTTAGAACGAACCAACCAAACTCAAACCTTAATTTTAAAAACGGAGAACTACTTATGTCACTAAAAATTCGTCTGGCTCGCGCTGGCACCAAGAAGCGTCCTTACTATCACATCGTCGTTGCTGCGGCGACTTCACCGCGCGATGGCAAATATATCGATGTGATCGGTATGTTCAATCCGATGCTNNGTACTGCGTTTTCTTGACAAGTTGGGCGTGATGAAGCGCGAAGCTCGCAATAATCCGAACAAGGCTAAGCCAGGTAAAAAGCGCACTGAGCGCGAAGCTGCTGCGGCAAAGAATGCTGAAGCTGCTGCTGTGGCCGCAGAAGCCGCCAAAGCTGCCGCTGCTGAGGCCGCCGCTGCTGCGGCTGCTGCACCTGCTGAAGCACCTGCGGCTTAATGCCTATGTCCTCTCCCGCCAGCGGGCGATGACAGGATGATCCACGTTGCCACCATTATCGGTGCGCATGGTATCAAGGGGGAAGTGAAGTTGAGAAGTTTCACTTCCGATCCCAAAGCCTTTGCTACATATGGCCCGCTCATTTCCAAAGATGGGGCGACCTTTGAGATAAAGACGTTCCGTGCACAGATCAATGATTTCATCTGTGTGCTGACGAATATAGCAGACCGCAATGCCGCCGAAGCTTTGCGCGGAACCGAATTGTTTGTGGCGCGCGAGAAATTGCCTGCCTTGAAGCAAGGCGAGATTTATCTCTGCGACGTTCAAGGCAAGCCAGCGGTGGTCGAGGGAAAAGACCTTGGCCGCATTGTCGGCTTTCAAAATTTCGGTGCAGGCGAATTGATGGAGTTGGAAGGCGGGATGCTGATTCCTGTTTCCTCCATTACCTCAGTTTCTGATATGGTCACACTCAATCTGCCAGAAGGCTATTTGAGCGAAGAATGACATTCAACGCTGCCATACTCACACTCTTCCCGGAGATGTTTCCTGGCACGCTAGGGCATTCTCTGGCGGGCAAAGCTTTGCGTGACGGCAAGTGGTGTTATGCGGCGGTAGATATTCGCACCTTCGCTACAGATAAACACCGCACGGTTGATGATCACTTAGCTGGCGGTGGTGCTGGCATGGTGTTCAAGCCGGATATTCTGGCTAAGGCCATTGATGCCACGCCGCATACGGGGCCGCGCCTGTTGATGAGCCCGCGCGGCACCCCGCTCACACAGGTACGCGTGCGTGAGTTGGCGGCCGGCGAAGGCTGTATGATTATCTGCGGCCGTTTTGAAGGTATTGACCAGCGCGTGATTGATGCACGTGGCCTCGAAGAGGTTTCGGTGGGCGATTATGTGCTCTCAGGTGGTGAGCCTGCAGCACTCACGCTGCTTGACGCTGTCATCCGGCTTTTGCCCGGGGTGATGGGGCACGATCAATCTCATGCCGAAGAAAGCTTCGAGGATGGTCTCTTGGAATATCCGCATTATACCAAGCCAAATGTCTGGGAAGGCCTTGAAATTCCAGCGATTCTCCAATCCGGTGATCACAAGGCCGTTGCCAAATGGAAAGCCGCCCAGCGGATAGAATTGACCAAAGCCCGCAGGCCAGATCTCTATGATAAATTCATCAAGAGCAAAGGTTGACTTTTGCACAGCTTTGCCGTTTAAACCGCACAACTTCGAAGAATAGGAATACCCACATGAATATCATCGCGCAGCTTGAAAAAGAGCAAATGGCCGCTGTTGTCGCCAAGCGCCAACTTCCAGATTTCCGCCCTGGCGATACCGTTATCGTCAATGTTAAAGTTGTTGAAGGTGAGCGCACCCGCGTTCAGGCCTATGAAGGCCTGTGCATTTCGCGCAATGGCGGCGGCTTGAATGAAAGCTTCACCGTTCGCAAATTGTCATATGGCGAAGGTGTGGAACGTATTTTCCCAATTTACTCGCCTTTGTTGGACAGCGTGAAACTGGTGCGCCGCGGCAAAGTACGTCGTGCAAAACTTTACTATCTCAAGGGCCTCACCGGCAAAGCCGCTCGTATCACCGAGTTGCAGGATAACAGCGAAGCGCTGGCACCTGTGGGCGAAGTGCACAGCCATAAATCCGAAGTGGCAATTGATGATGTGTCTTTGATCGCGGGCGTTGGCCCCAAGATCAAGGATCAGCTCATTGCTGAAGGTATCACCTCGGTGAAGCAGATTGCTGAAATGAATGATGAGCAGATTTTTGCTCTCGACGAAAAGCTCGGCCTTAAGGGCAAGAGCAAGAAGGAAGACTGGGTTGCTCAGGCCAAGGAATTGGTTGCCCAAGGCAAATAAGTTTTTCGATATTTGAATTCAGAAAGGCCGGTTGTGAAACCGGCCTTTTTATTTGACCATAAGCCAATGTGGCGTGACGATATCTTGATAGATGTCATCGCGAAGTTCAGCTGTTTTGAGAACACGCCAGCCGTTGTTCTCGTAAAATTTGCGGCCAGCCGCATTTGCGCAAACGCAATCGAGCGATAGTTCGCTTGGGCCAAACTTACGCATGGCATCTTCTGATCTGGCCAAGAGTTTCGCCCCAACACCCGAAGAACGGTATCGTGGTACGACAAATAGGCCCACTAGGGCTGGGCCCTTCCAGCTTGCAAATCCCGCAAGTTCGACGCCGATGCGGGCGACCAATGTGTTGTCTTTCCAGCCTTGCAGTCGAGATTTGAAGAACTTTAAGTCGCGCGATTTAGCAACTCGTGCATCTTGATAAGGTGCGTGAGTTTCGTGCCAAATGGTATGGTAGAGCGTGGAGACCGAATCGAGATCGCCACTGTCTAGTGGCGCGATCTCAATATTGTCGGCCCTCATATTTACTCAACAAAAAACCGCAGCGAACCAGTTGAGCCGATCGAAACGCCATCCACACGGTTAACATTTACACCATGCTCGTCCATCGCGCGTCTCGTGACAGGATTGGCTGTGAGTGCGTGGCGCAGGCGGCTTACCCAATAGCCGTTTTGCGATGCAATCATTTCTACATCATTTGTATATTGGCCCGATCGGGTGCGAAATCCGTCTGCAAGACTAATCACGCCAACCGAAGGCACGTTGTGAAGGTGGCGAATTTCTGGTGCGGCTAGGCCTGCGTCCATGACGGCGGAGGTTGCTTCAATATATGACGCGCTATCAAGCTGGGCATAGGCAGTGTTTGGCAGCGCCAATGTGAGTGTGATCAAAGCGATTGGTGCAATTTTGTTAAACATGGGGAGCCTCATTTGATGAAATAAAATACCGTCTATTTAAGTAAAGCGCTAGCTTAGTTTCACGCCATAAGCATGGCAGAATTGCGATTAACGCGTGGGGGCTTTGACTCTGCGTTGCAAGTGGTTAAATAGCCTCCGAAATCAGGATTTGGGCTAGGACTAAGACAATGACCAAAGCACGCACTTTATACGACAAGATTTGGGATGATCACGTGGCTCACGAAGCCGCGGATGGCACATGTTTGCTCTATATTGATCGCCACCTTGTGCATGAAGTGACCAGCCCGCAAGCGTTTGAAGGCCTGCGCATGACCGGGCGCAAAGTGCGCCATCCCGAAAAGACTTTGGCGGTGGTTGACCATAACGTGCCCACCACGGATCGCTCTCAAGGGATTGCTGAAGAAGAAAGCCGCATTCAAGTGGAAACACTTGCCGCCAATGCGAAAGAATTTGGTGTTCCCTATTTCAACGAAATGGATAAGCGCCAAGGCATCGTTCACGTAATTGGCCCAGAGCAGGGGTTCACCTTGCCGGGTACCACCATTGTATGTGGTGATAGCCACACTTCAACCCATGGTGCTTTCGGTGCATTGGCTCATGGGATTGGCACGTCTGAAGTTGAGCATGTTCTTGCCACGCAAACACTGATCCAGAAAAAAGCCAAGAACATGAAGGTTGAGGTCAATAATAAATTGGCCAAACATTCCACTGCCAAGGATATCATCCTTGCGATCATAGGCGAAATTGGCACGGCAGGCGGCACAGGCTCTGTGATTGAATTCACCGGCGAAGCGATCCGCGATCTTTCGATGGAAGGTCGTATGACGGTTTGTAACATGACCATTGAGGGTGGTGCCCGTGCTGGCATGGTTGCACCCGATGAAAAGGCTTACGCTTATCTAAATGGCAGGCCGATGGCGCCCAAGGGTGCACAGTGGGATGCGGCTCGGCGTTATTGGGACACGCTCAACACCGACGATGGTGCACATTTTGACCGCATTGTGAAATTGGATGCAGCTAATCTGCCACCAATTGTTTCTTGGGGCACATCGCCTGAGGATGTGGTTTCGGTTTCGGGTGCTGTGCCTGATCCGGCGCTGATTGCTGATGAAGGCAAGCGCTTATCCAAAATTCGCGCCCTTGA
>PLXI01000176.1 GCA_003151375.1 Hyphomicrobiales bacterium | reverse complement strand
GAATTTCGCCGGGCAATTGCGGCAAACGCCCGTTCAAAAACTGGCGAAAACTTTCACCCGCACAATTCACAAACTTGCCATCGCGTATCACGAAATACATCGGCACGTCTAAAGCGTAATCCACATAGCGCTCAAAACCGAAATCTTTCTCAAACGCAAAAGGCAACATGCCAGCGCGGGCATTGTCAGTGTCTTCCCACACATGGCTGCGAAATGAGAGATAGCCATTGGGCTTACCATCAAGGAAAGGCGAATTGGCAAAAAGCGCTGTGGCCAGCGGCTGCAAAGCCAGAGACACACGCAGCTTTTTCACCATGTCGGCTTCTGAGCCGAAATCCAAGTTCACTTGCACTGTGCAAGTGCGGAACATCATATCGCGCCCAAATGTGCCCACCCTATCCATATAAGGTGCCATGATGCCATATCGCCCCTTGGGCATGACGGGTACTTCAGCCCTGCTCCACACCGGTGATGCGCCAAGCCCCAAAAAGCCGATGCCGAGCGGACCAGCCACTTCCTTGACTTGACGGATATGTTCTGTCACCTCACCGCATGTGTCATTCACTGTGGTGAGTGGTGCCCCAGAAAGTTCAAATTGGCCGCCCGGTTCCAGCGAAATATTAGCCAAGGAATTGGGATCAGAAAGGGCAATGATATTCTCGCCCTCATAAACGCCAGTCCAGCCAAACTTGTCGCGCATGCCCTCAAGCAAAGCCTTGATGGAGCGCGCCCCGCCATATGGCACGGGGCCAAGCGTATCAGTGAGAAACGGAAACTTCTCATGCTCCGTTCCCATCCGCCATTGCGCGCGCGGCTTACAGCCCTGCTCAAAATAAGCAATCATCTGCGCTTTATTTTCAATGACGGTTTTACCCGCATCAGTCTCTGGTGTTGGCCCGCTCATGACGCTCATGTAGTGGTCGGCCACAACACCTGCAAGTCAATTCGGTTTGAACAGTTTCTTAGCGTTTTGGGAATGCAGATCATTTCCACGACATAGTCATCCAGTCGCTAATCAGGCCCATGGATCTCGTGAAGTCTAACCCTCGGATCATTCCTAACCCTAACAAAGATCTATTGTCACTTTTAGTTGATTTACGTTCCAATTAATCAAAAGGAACAAAATCTTGCCTCGCGCGTTTTATCTTCGCCCGCTGATATAGGCGGACAAAATCACGGCGCATTTGCCCGTGCATAATAATTGGAAAAGGAACTTGAATTATGAAAAAAACAATCATTGCGTTATCGGTTGCTGCCGTGGCCAGCATGGGCATGTTCAGTATCGCCCCTTTGGCTAATGCTGCTTCAAGCAATAGTCACTCCGCTTGTGGTCCGGCTCAGACTTACAATGTTAAGAAGGGTAAGTGCACCAAAACCCGCGGCGCCACCTCATATAGCCCTGGGCACAAGCATATGATGAAATAAGGCACCTCAAGAAGTCTAAATAATCTCTTCTGAGTGGTTTCTGCCCAGACAATAGAAACCTGTTGTCTGGGCGCAGAATGTATGAAAGTTTGCAGATCGTCCTTGAAAAGTGATAGAAACCTCATTTCTCATTGAGGCATCATGATCACAGAATCCACACCTTATGCTGGCCTATTGGGCGGCGCGCTAATTGGCACTTCGGCGGTTCTGCTGATGGCAGGCGCTGGCCGCATTGCTGGCTGCTCCGGCATTTTCCGAAATTTAATAAGCCTCAAATTTGATGGCGACTTCATCTGGCGCGCACTCTTCGTGGTGGGGCTTGTGGCGGGCACAGCAGTAACACGTCCTTTTGCCGCCAATGCTACAGTGATTGCTCTGCCCACTCTGTCCATAGCCATCATCGGCGGTCTATTGGTTGGCTTCGGCACGGCGTTGAGCCATGGCTGCACATCAGGCCACGGCATTTGTGGCATCTCGCGGTTTTCACTGCGCAGCACCGTTGCGACGCTCACATTTATGGTGGTAGCGATCATCACCGTTTTCATCACCCATCATGTGTTAGGAGGCTGACGCCATGTTGATGCAACGTTTAACCGTTCTCATCTCCGGGCTTCTTTTCGGCGCTGGCCTCACGATTTCCGGCATGGTGAACCCAGCCAAAGTTATAAATTTTTTGGATTTCACCGGAAAGTTTGATGGCACTTTGCTTTTTGTTTTCGCCGCTGGTGTTGGCGTGGCGATGCTGGGATATTATTTCACCTTCAAACGCGCAGCGCCTTTTTTTGGTAAGCGGTTTTACCTGCCAACAGTTTTTGCCATTGATAGTCGCTTGCTGATTGGCGCTGCAATATTTGGTATTGGCTGGGGCCTCACGGGCTATTGCCCCGGCCCAGCGATTGCCTCACTGGCCTATCTGCAACCCATCAGCTTGGTGTTTTTAGTGGCGATGGCTATGGGCACTTTGGCGGCAAAGCTGGTGCCGGAAGAATAACTACTTCCAATCACCAAGCACAGCCTGAACCAAAGCAAGAATAGCCACCGCCGCCGTATCGGCGCGCATGATGCGAGGGCCAAGCGAAACTGCTGTCACATAAGGCAGCGCCTTCAACGTGGCGCGTTCTTCTGCGGTGAAGCCACCTTCCGGCCCCACCAAAATTGCGGCTGGCGGTTTCAGTTTTGCCAAGGCCAGCATGGGATCACTTTGCACCGCCTCTTCATCGCAATAAATGAGCGCGCGTTTGGAATCCCACTCACGCAATGTGGCATTCAAAGTCATCGGCTCCAAAACCTCTGGCACAAAAACCAACTCACATTGTTCAGCGGCCTCAATCACATTGGCGCGCATCCGATCTAAATTCACCCGCTCAGCAATCGTGCGCGCGGTGATGATAGGCCGCAACCGCCGCGCCCCAAGCTCAGTGGCCTTCTGCACCAGATAATCCAAGCGCTGGTGTTTCAACGGCGCAAAAAGATAATCAATATCTGGCGGAAGTTTTGGTGCGGAGGTTTGCGCTCCAATGCGCAGCAGCATTTTCTTTTTAGCAACCTCAGAAACCTGCGCTAAAAACTCACCGTCACGGCCATTGAAAATTGAAACCGCAGCGCCTGCTTGCAGCCGCAATACAGCCCCAAGATAGTGCGCCTGCTCTGCCGCCAAAGTGATTTCAGCGTCAACAATAAGTGAT
>PLXI01000087.1 GCA_003151375.1 Hyphomicrobiales bacterium | reverse complement strand
AATGTGTGCGCTTCAGGCTTGGTCTTGGGTTAGCCATTCACCAAGAAAACTTTTTAGCGCTGGTTTTCACCTATATGGGCCAGTGGCTGGCGCTTTATGCCGGCCTTGCGATGCAAATGGCGTTAGCGGTGGGCGTGATGCTTGGTTTCACAAGATTGGCCCAAAACCGCGAACTTGACGCCATGCATGCTCTTGGTTTCAGCCTGCACCGCCTGATGGCTCCGATTGTGGGCCTCTCATTGTTAGTGGCGGCGGTCGATTTTACCATTCTCGGCTGGATGCAGCCGATCTCGCTGTATAATAGCGAGTCATTTGTGCATCAGGTGCAGCGCTTTGTCAGCTTACTACCGGAAGGTGGCGATCTGTTCGTCTCAAGCGGTGATAAAACCGTGCTGATTGACGGGATCATTCCAAAAAGCAATTCTTTCAACAAAATCTTTGTCTATCAAACTTATCCAGATGGAAAAACCGTCGCAACTGGCGGGGCTAAGGGCCATCTCTCAATCGTGGAAGACGATCCCAACCAGTATTACGACGTTTCGGACGTTCGCATGGTGCAAGTTGCAGCCACTGATGCCAAAAATGGCTGGAATCTGCCGGAAAGTTACAATGCCAGCACCAGTTCTCAACTTAAGGGCCCGATTCAGGCGATTGATACCAG
The DNA here is from genome assembly GCA_003151375.1 of Hyphomicrobiales bacterium. GTDB lineage: Bacteria > Pseudomonadota > Alphaproteobacteria > Rhizobiales > Aestuariivirgaceae > Aestuariivirga. The sequence goes on along the minus strand of PLXI01000087.1, from coordinate 3,056 downwards.
CACCTTTCGTAAGCGCGGCAGTTCCGAATGGGAAATGACCCTGCCTGAGCTGGCCACTAAACAGCCGCCGAATGGTTTGACGGTTCGCGATCAATCGATGACAGCGGAACTGAACTACCGCCTTGTGCAGATTCTCTTTGTGTTGGTGCTGCCATTTCTGGCCATATTGTTTGTCATTGAGCCTACACGAAATCCTGGGCCATTTCGGTTTTTGGCGGGTCTGCTAGCGATTTTGGGCTTTCACCAATTTCTAGGCTTGGCTGTGTCCTTTTCTCGCGATGGTCGCGTGCCAGTGGTTTTGACACTTTGGTTGCCGTTTGCGATTTTGATTTTACTGGTTTTCATCCGCTTCCGCTGGCTTTCGACGAGGCCTGGTTTTTCATCGGCGCGGTAGCGTCGTGCGAGCAAGTTCTTCACTTGCCAGGCAAAAGAGCCGCCAATCAAGAACCCATCGCTGTGAGAGCGTGAGCCAGTGCCTGATCAGGTGTGAGATCAGATGTATCAATCACCACGGCATCTTTGGCAGGCTTCAACGGGTCAATGGCGCGTGTTGCATCCCGCTCATCGCGCGCTTTGATATCAGCTTTAATTGAGGCCAATGTCGCGCCAGCCGATTCCAAATGCCGCCGTTTGGCACGAGCCTCAAATGACGCGGTGATAAAAAACTTATATTCAGCCTCTGGGCAGATCACAGTGCCAATATCGCGTCCATCCAGTACGGCACCCGGCTTACGCGCGGCAAAATCGCGCTGGAAATGCAACAAGGCGGCGCGCACTTTTGGCAGCATGGCAACCTTAGAGGCATAACCACCCACTAACTCGCCGCGCAGCTCCGCATCAGCAAAACTTGCTGGATCGATGCTGGCAGCAACAGCCGCACAGGCTTGTTCATCGGTAGGATCAAGCCCAAGATGCAGCACCTTGAGGCCCACCATGCGGTAAAGCGTTCCAGTATCGAGATAATAATAACCAAAATGTTTAGCCAAAGCTTTGGCGATGGTGCCCTTGCCAGAGGCGGAAGGCCCATCAACCGCTATGATCATCAGGCGGCACTCGCGCCAATTTTGGCGCCGAGGCCGTTCAGCAACTCCACAAAGCCCGGAAAGCTGGTGGCGATAAAGCTTGCATCATCCACGCGTGTATAAATGCGCGATGCCAAACCCATGACAATAAATGACATGGCGATGCGGTGATCCATATGGGTAACCACACGGCCACCACCGGGCGCAGCGCCGCCTGTTACTTCCAGCCAATCCTTGCCTGATTGGGTGAAAACACCATTGACTTGCAAACCCGCTTCCACTGCGCTGAGGCGGTCGCTCTCTTTCACGCGCAATTCTTCAAGACCGGCCATATGAGTTGTGCCTTCGGCAAATGAAGCCGCAACTGAAAGAATGGGATATTCGTCAATCANNGATGCTGGAACTTTCACGCCACGCAGAGTGGAATGCTTGACATGCAGATCACCCACCTCTTCACCGCCTGCCAGTCTGCGATTTTCGATGGTAACATTTCCGCCCATCTCAATGAGCGTATCGATGAGACCCGTGCGCGTTGGGTTCAGCATTATGTTTTCAATTATGATGTCTGATCCAGGCGTAATCAATGCGGCCACCATGGGGAAGGCGGCAGAAGACGGATCGCCCGGAACCGCAATTTCCTGTGCAGTGAATTCATGCCCGCCATCAATTTCAATGTGACGCGCAGTTCCTTGCATTTTGACTTCAAGTTTTGCACCAAAAGCTTTGAGCATCCGCTCGGTATGATCACGTGTGGCCACTGGCTCAATCACTGTGGTTATGCCTTTGGTGTTGATACCGGCCAGCAGGACGGCAGATTTCACCTGAGCGGATGCCATCGGCAAAGTGTAAGTCACGGGCTTAGGATTAGCCGCACCTTTCAGGGTAAGCGGCAAGCGGCCGCCTTCAGCGGTTTCAAACACCGTGCCAAATTGTGAAAGTGGATCGGTGACACGCCCCATCGGGCGCTTGGAGAGCGATGCATCGCCCACCAGCCGCGCAGTAAGGGGCGTTGTTGCCATCAAGCCCATGGCCAATCTCACGCCAGTGCCGGAATTGCCAAAATCTAGATCCCCGGCAGGGGATTTGAGACCGCCTATGCCCACACCATCAATATGCCAAGTGCCGTCACGGTATCGTTCTACCGTTGCCCCTAGCGCTGCCATGGCTTTGGCTGTGTTAACCACATCTTCGGCCTCCAGCAGGCCCTTGACCTTGGTGATGCCCTTGGCAATGGCACCAAACATCAAGGAGCGGTGTGACATGGATTTATCGCCCGGAACGGTGATCCGGCCCTTCAGGCCATTGGATTTATAGGAGGCGAGCGGAGACTGTGCAGCTTGGGTCATGGTGCTTTTGGGATACACAAGCTGTGGCGGCCTGTCACGTCCTCAAAACAGTACGTTTTGACATTCAGGCCCGCCCGTGGCATGAGCCCGCCTTCCTAAAGATTTTTTCCCTCCCTCGAAAGGAACCTACGTGGTGAAGCCTGAGCTTGGAACCAAGCGGACATGCCCTAATTGTGCAAGCCGCTTTTATGATTTGATGAAAAACCCGATCACTTGCCCTAAGTGTTCGACCAGTTTTGAGGCATTGTTGATTTTGCCCTCGAAGACGGAAATTCCCGGCGGCATGGTGCAACCAGTTGCGCCTAAGCCACGCGAAGTGGAAAGCAGCGATGAGCAAGATACGAGCGAAGTTGAACTGATCAGCCTCGAAGAAGCAGAAGCCGCCGAAAAGGGCGACGATGAAACTGCCGGAATCGAAGATGTTGATCTTGGCGAAGACACAGCCGATGCCGCCGAAGATGAGGATGATACCTTCCTCGTTGAAGAGGAAGAAGATGGTAATATGTCTGACCTCGTCGAGGGCGGCGGCAAAGCCGAAGACGAAGAGCACTGATTGCTCTTTAACTTTGGGGCAAAATCCACTTGCCTCTGGCCTTAGGGCGCACTAGACAGCCACACGCGTTTGGGCGGGACACCTGCCCAAACACCATTTCCTGAATAAGGGGTCATAGCTCAGCTGGGAGAGCGC
>PLXI01000235.1 GCA_003151375.1 Hyphomicrobiales bacterium | reverse complement strand
ACTGTGCGCCGGCAAGGCAGACGAAGCCGGGTGAAAGTGTCCAGATGAAAGTTTTCGCTTGGTGAGCTGTTTCGCCCGTTGCGCCGAGCAGCGCTAGAATCGGCGAAATGAATATACAGACGAGTGCTGCATAGATCGCTGAAACACCGAGCGACATATAAAGCGCGTTAGACGCAAATTGCTTGGCGCGTTCTGGCTGTCTGGCCCCCATGTTGCGCGAGACAAGGGCCACAGCTGCAATGCCTGCGCCAATGGCGAGTGAGAGATTGGCAAAATCCAGTGTTCCGCCAAAGCCGATTGCAGCAGTGATATTGACGTTGCGTAAGCTGGACAGAAAATAGAGATCGGCCAGATCGACAATGAACAGCGTCATCAAGCCGAGAGCACCCGTCAGCGTCATCACCACCACATGTTTGAAGATGGAGCCTTGAAGAAAGCGCGCCTGTGTATCACTCATAGTTCAAAGCCCTGGTTTTTGGCTTCCGCAGTGAGGTTCTCAACGCCGGTGAAAAGATGGGCGCGAAGGCCAGCGATGCATGCGCCTTCAACATTGGATTTTTTGTCATCAATGAACCAACAGTTTTCGGGCTTTTCGCCAATGCCATCGAGCAGTTTGATATAACTTTTCGGATCAGGCTTTTTGGTGCCGAACTCGTATGAACAAAAACGCTGCTTGAAAATTTCTGCTGCTTCAGGAAATAATTTTTCGAGATGGTTTTTCACAACCGGCCCATTGTTGGTGTAAATTGCCAAAGACGCTTGGTGGCCAAGCTTGGCAGCAAGATCAAGCACATCTTCATTAGGCTGCATGGCGATCCGGCGCGCTTCAATCCACTGATCCAGAGTTATTTTATGGCCTAATCTGGTGCTGAATTCCGCGAGATAATTTTCAATCTCGGCATAACCGCCCTGATCGGCCAAATCCTCAAAGCCTGAATCCCACACAGCGGCGCGCACGTCTCGTGCGGTAACATCAGCAAGCCTCGCAAGAGCGCGAAGCCTGCGGCCTAGATCATAGTGGCATAGCACATCATCCATATCAAAGATGACGAGTTTCGGCCGTGTCACGCTTGCGTGCCGCCCACAGTCAAATTGTTGATACGAAGTGTTGGTTGGCCCACGCCAACGGGCACACCTTGGCCTGCCTTACCGCAAGTGCCGATGCCGGGATCAAGCGCCATGTCATTGCCCACCATGGTGATACGCTTTAGCGCTTCAGCGCCAGAGCCAATGAGAATTGCGCCCTTTACAGGTTTGCCGATTTTGCCATCTTCAATGAGATAGGCTTCGGTGCAGGTGAACACGAAATTGCCGGAGGTAATATCAACTTGGCCGCCGCCGAAAGACTTGGCAAAAAGACCTTTTTTAATGGACGCGCGGATTTCATCGGGATGGCGCTTGCCATTCAACATGTAGGTGTTGGTCATGCGGGGCAGTGGCACATAGGCATAAGATTGCCTGCGGCCATTGCCAGTTGGTTTCACACCCATCAGGCGGGCGTTCAACCTATCTTGCATAAAGCCAACCAAAATACCGTTTTCAATTAACGTGGTGCAATTGGGGCTGGTGCCTTCATCATCAATAGAGATGGAGCCACGCCGATCTGGAATGGTGCCATCATCAACCACGGTTACTTCATCTGAGGCAATGCGAGTACCCATGAGGCCTGCAAAAGCCGATGTGCCTTTGCGGTTGAAGTCACCTTCAAGGCCGTGGCCGATGGCTTCATGCAATAAAATTCCGGGCCAGCCGGGCCCGAGCAAAACATCCATTTCACCTGCTGGTGCCGCCTCAGCTTCAAGACCAACGAGGGCTTGGCGCACTGATTCACGCGCCGCATCTTTCCACAAGGCTTCGGTGAAATAAGACATGGGATCTGCGCGCCCACCAAAGCCATGGCTGCCTTGGCCGGACGTGCGGTTATCTTCAGTGGTCACCGAAACGCCAAAGCGGGTGAGGGGGCGCACGTCATGATAAAAACTGCCGTCGCCGCGCAAGATTGAGACCTTCTGCCATGAGGAGCCTATCGAAACCGAGACTTGCTTGACGCGAGGATCAAGTTTGCGCGTGAAAGCATCCACCTGTTCCAGCAGATTGATCTTGGCTGCAAAACCCATGGCTTCAACAGGATTGTTCGCACCATAGAGCCGCTTTGTAGTGGTGGCAGGAGAGACATCAACTGATGCGCTAGGCTTACCGCCCAAAATGGAAGTGCAAGTTTCAGCGGCTCGCTTCAACGCCTCAGGGGTTAGAATTGAAGAATGCGCGAAGGCAGCGGTTTCACCAGAAACGGCACGCAGGCCAAAGCCTTCGCCTTCATCAAAACTCGCAGAGCGCAAGCGGCCATCATCAAACACCAGGCTTTCTGATTGGCTGCGCTCAATATAGAGTTCACCATCATCAGCATTTTTCAAGGTGTCGGCGACCAGCTTTTGCGCGCTAGCGCCGCCCAATGCCGCGAGGTCTTGATCTTTTGAAACTGTCATGCGTTCTCCTTAGCCAAAAAAGCCCGCCGTTGAAAAGGCGGGCTTTGATGTGAAACATTAAACCAACATGTGTTACTTCAGGGCCACTTTATCAAGAGCGGCAATTCCTTCGACGATACCTTGCAATGGGAACTTCATGGGAAAGCCGTGCCCAGGGCGATCATAAATATAGAATGTCGCTTGTTTGCCCTTGGTGAATTTCTTGAGGGTTTCATCTTGTGCTTCGCCTTGGGCTTGGCACACACGCGGCGCGCAGCGCACAAATGGCATGCGGCCAGCAATGGCTGTGCCGTCAACTTCCATGGCCACGCCAGTGGGCAGATAAACGCCAACCGGCGTCCAAGCTTCCATGAAGGTATGCACCTTGCCGTCGTCGCCTTTGGCGCGGCGAATGATGAGCGTCATGCTGGCGGTTTGATCGCTATCACTTTTCAAATTGCGAATCATGCCGCAGGCTTTCACCGGCGCTTGGCCCGCAGGCACTGGCACAGCGGAACATTGCACCGCCCAGCCATTGAAAGTTGCAATGGTTTCGACCGGAGGTGGCTGTTGTTCGCCTTGCTGGGGCGCACCAGCTGGTGCAGCGCGAGGCCCTAGGCCTGCAGGCGGTGGCGGGGTTTGGCCTGTGGGGTTGAGGTCAGTTTTATCTTGGGCAAGCGCGCTGCCTGACAAAGAGGCAACTATTGCGGCAGTGCAAACCAGCCCAGACAGAATGCGGATATTCAATGTGCAAATCCTTCAAGCAAAAATCAATCAAGCGCGGCATAGCTTTTAGAGGCTCAAAAAACAACCCCTTGCATGGCGCATTAGTGTGGTGATTGCGGCCAAATTCCGGTTCATAACCTATGG
>PLXI01000023.1 GCA_003151375.1 Hyphomicrobiales bacterium | reverse complement strand
TCACTAAACGCAACCCACGGCCCTTAATCTTGGTTTTTACATCTCTCATAGCAGCTGTGTGCCACAGGCCTCGACAAGCCGTCCAGCCCTTGGCAAAAGCTTTAAGTGACAGGAGTTTTCATGCGCGCTGCCGATTTCATCGTTCAAAGCCTCAAAGCCCATGGTGTGAAGCGCGTTTATTGCGTGCCGGGTGAAAGCTATTTGGCGCTTTTGGATGCGCTCCATGATGCAGACATTCAAGTCATCATCTGCCGCCATGAAGGTGGCGCTGGCTTCATGGCCGTGGCCGAAGCCAAGATGACTGGAATTCCCGGCGTGGTGCTGGTGAGCCGTGGGCCGGGTGCCACCAATGTTTCCATCGCTGTTCATATGGCCGAGCAGGATGCGGTGCCGCTGATTGTCATCATTGGGCAAATCGCCAGAGAAGAAAAATATCGCTTCGTGTTTCAAGAGATGGATTATGGCCAGGTGTTTGGTTCATTCTGCAAAGGCGTATTTGAGCTTACAGATGCCGCCCGCCTGCCGGAAATGTTGCCCCGTGCTTTCCGCCTCGCCCTAGAAGGCCTGCAAGGCCCAGTTATCCTGCCGGTGCCCGAAGACATGCTGCGCGATGAGGTGTTAAACCCACAAGTTCTCACCTATCCGCTGCCCCACGTTTCTGCCTCTCCCGCTGACATAGAACACCTGCGCGATTTGTTGCTGCGGGCCGAACGCCCTTTGGTGATCGCAGGCAGCCGCATGCGTGGTTCCAAAGGTGCTGAAGCTTTAGCGCGCTTTGCCTCGGCCCAGCGGGTGCCTGTGGCCGTAACATGGAAATCGCAAGACATATTTGACAATGCCTCTGAACTTTATGCAGGCCATTTGGACATGGGCACGGCGAAGGACTTACGCGATGTGCTTGCCACTACTGATCTTATCATCGCGGCGGGTACGCGATTAGGAGATTTTGCCACCATGGGTTTTGCCTTGCCTGAGGCCCCCCTGCCCGAGCAAAAGCTGGTGCATATCTATCCGGATTCAAAACCCATTGGCCGGGTAATCCGCGTTGATCTGGGGCTGGTGGCAGAGCCAGCTGATGTTCTGGGCGCATTGGCGCAAAATGCGCGCGTTGCCCCAGCCGCGCGTGAACGGTGGATTTCATCCGTGCACACGGCCTGTGCAGCGTCACAAATCTATGCGCCGCGCAATGTAAGTGACGGGGTTGATTTCGGTCTTGTCACTTTGGCTTTGGCCAAATGCGCCGATGCCAATGCCACCATCACCACAGATGCTGGTAACATGTCCTCCTGGGCGCATCGCTTCTGGAAAATGTCTCCGAAAAATTTGATGATCGGCGGCGTGGTGGGGGCGATGGGCAATGGCGTGCCGTCTGCTGTTGCGGCCTCAATCATTGATCCATCACGCCAAACCATTTGCTTGGTAGGCGATGGCGGCGTGATGATGACAGGCAACGAACTGGCCGTGGCTAAGGCCTACGGTGCAACACCTAAAATCGTGATTTCAGATAATGGCATTTACGGCACAATTAGATCGCATCAAGAACGCCATTTCCCGCACCGCATATCAGGCACCAAGCTGGTAAATCCGGATTTCACCGCCTGGGCAAAATCATTTGGTGCAGAAACTTTCGCCTTAAAATTGGGCGATGATGTGGACGCTGTGGTGAAAGCGTTTCTCGCTTCCGCCGGTATGGCGGTGCTTCACGTCCATTCGTCAGCTCAGTCACTCAGCGCAGGCGGAACTTTACCCACTTAATAAGTGTCGCAGTAAAACCACTGACCCCATGCCCAAAAGAATATTGAGCACCAGAGGTGCGCGGAAATATGCGGCGATTGCAACGATGATGGCGGAGAGGCTTTCCGCCTTGCCGGTCATCAAAATGCTGGGCGTAATAACCGCCATCATCACGGAAACCGGCACAGCATCAAGCGCTGCTTTCCACCGGCCCTTCACTTCAACACCGTTCAACAATAACAAACCCGATATGCGCGTGGCATAGGTAACAGCTGCCATGCCCAAAACTGCCGCCGCCCATGGCCAGTTGAGCGCGAAAAGATTGCTCATGCATCAACCTCTGAATGAAGCAACGCAGCTACGATAACGCCAACCACACCGCCAGCCATAATGTACCAGGCACCAGACAGCGCTAGTTTTGTGCCAACCGCAGCAGCCCCCGATGCGATGATCACAGCGCCTGTGCGCGGGCCTTTCCAAAACCCCATGATGATGGTGAGGAAAATAGCGGAAAAAGCAAAGTCCAGTCCGTAAGTTTCTGGTGCACCCAATTTATTGCCCACAGCAGCGCCAATGAAAGAACATAAAAACCACGTGGGCCACAGCGGCAGAGATGAACCGACCAAATATCCAAAATCCAACGGCGCGCGCAGCGCACGGCGCTCGGCCATAGCCCAGCTTTCATCGGTGAGGATAAACATTAACGCATAGCGCCACCCTTTGGGCACGGCCGTAATATGCCGCGAGATGGATGCAGACATCAAAACATGTCGCAGGTTCACCACCAAGGTTGTCAAGGTCAATACCAACACCGGTAACGGCTGCACCCACATATCCACTGCCACGAATTGTGAAGCTCCGGCATAAACGAACACACTCATCAACATTGCTGCTAACGCTGAGAACCCCTTGCCCGCAGCCAAAGTTCCCCACAACAAGCCGATCGGCACATAGGCCACCATTACGGGTGCAATGTCTTTCAGGCCTTGGCGAAATGACGTGGCGAAGCTGCTCACCTACGATTGCCCAACTAATTCAAACCAGCCCGCCTCATCAATCACTTTCACGCCATGCTTTTCTGCGTCTTTCAACTTGGAACCTGCGCCCGGCCCAGCCACCAACAAATCAGTTTTCTTAGACACTTNNTTTAGCACCCAATCTTTCGGCCATGGCTTTGGCTTCCTCGCGCGTCATCTTTTCTAACGCGCCAGTGAACACAACCGTCTGGCCAGCAACGGGTGACGATGTCGACACTGCTTCGAGAGGTTGCGGGCGTATTTCTTTCAACAACGCATCATAGATTTCCAAATTATGTGGCTCTTCAAAAAACTCAATCACCGCTTCAGCCACAATGCCGCCGATGCCGTCAATGGCCTGCAACTCTTGACGCGCATCATTCTCAAGTGATGCACCTGCCGCCTTCATCTGATCACGCAACTGTGTCGCTGAGCCGTAGTGGCGCGCCAACAGCCGCGCTGTGGTTTCACCGATGTGGCGAATGCCCAAAGCAAAGATGAACCGATCCAGTGAAATCTCACGCCGTGCTTCAATGGCTGCAAAGAGATTGCCAACCGAGCTTTCGCCCCAGCCTTCACGTTGTGATAATTTCTTTGAGGCGCGCGCGTCACGTTGCTGCAAGGTGAAAATGTCTTGNNACTTGCGGTGCGGCGATCAAACCATCCGCATAAAATTCTTCAACGATCTTGTCGCCCAGGCCTTCGATGTCAAACGCATTGCGCGATGCAAAATGTTTCAGCCGCTCGACGCGCTGTGCTGGGCAGATGAGGCCGCCTGTGCAACGACGCACCGCATCGGCTTTGCCCCCGCCACGATCTTCACGCACGGCATGGCTGCCACAAGCGGGGCACACTTTTGGAAACTCATATGGCACGGCCCCTGCCCCACGTTGCGCCACGCCCACAATCTGCGGAATCACATCACCAGCGCGCTGCACAATCACCGTGTCACCCACACGTACATCTTTACGGGCAATCTCGTCTTCATTGTGCAGCGTGGCATTGG
>PLXI01000198.1 GCA_003151375.1 Hyphomicrobiales bacterium | reverse complement strand
GCTCGCACGGGCCGCATCGGCGACGGAAAAATCTTTATTTCAACGATTGAACAAGCTATCCGCATCCGCACCGGAGAATCCGGCACGGACGCGCTCTAAAATTTAACAACCAAAAAGACTAACTAAGCAACGCCAATTACAGGGGTTTTCCAAATGGCAGAGAAAAAAGACGTTTCAGCGGCGCTGAAAATGATCAAAGACAAAGACGTGAAATATGTTGACCTGCGCTTCACCGATCCACGCGGCAAGATGCAACATCTTACCATGGACATTTCGCAGATGGGTGCGGATGCTTGGAAAGACGGCCTGATGTTTGACGGCTCGTCGATTGCTGGTTGGAAAGCCATCAATGAATCAGACATGATTTTGATGCCCGATGCTGCTTCCGTTCATCTTGATCCATTCTATGCCCAAACGACCATGGCCGTGTTCTGCGACATCGCAGATCCAGGCACTGGCGAAGGCTATAACCGTGATCCACGTTCCATCGCCAAGCGCACCGAAGAATATTTGAAGTCGATCAAGGTGGGTGACACAGTATACGTCGGCCCTGAGGCTGAATTCTTCGTATTCGACGATGTCAAGTGGTCAACCTCCTCTTATAAATGCGGCTATCAAGTTGATGGCGTTGAACTGCCTTCAAACTCTGACCGTGAATATGAAGGTGGCAACATGGGCCACCGCATGCGCACCAAGGGCGGTTACTTCCCGATGAACCCGATGGACTCTGCGCAAGACATGCGCGGCGAAATGCTTTCAGTGATGGGCGAAATGGGCCTCAGCGTTGAAAAGCACCACCACGAAGTGGCCTCTTCGCAGCACGAACTCGGAACGAAATTCCAGCCGCTGGTCACTGCTGCTGACCACATGCAGATTTATAAGTATGTGATCCACAACGTGGCTCATGCTTATGGCAAAACCGCAACCTTCATGCCCAAGCCCGTGTTCGGCGATAACGGTTCTGGCATGCATTGCCACTTCTCGATCTGGAAGGAAGGCAAGACCATGATGGCCGGCAAAGAATATGCAGGTCTGTCTGAAACCACATTGTTCTTCATTGGCGGCGTGATCAAGCATGCCAAGGCGCTCAACGCTTTCACCAACCCATCAACCAACTCTTACAAGCGTTTGGTTCCGGGTTATGAAGCGCCGGTGTTGTTGGCTTACTCAAGCCGCAACCGATCAGCTTCTTGCCGCATTCCGTTCACGGCCAACCCTAAGGCCAAGCGCGTTGAAGTGCGGTTCCCTGATCCAACTGCCAACCCATATCTGGCGTTCTCGGCGATGATTATGGCTGGCCTTGATGGTATCATGAACAAGACTCATCCAGGCAAAGCCATGGACAAGAACTTGTATGATCTGCCACCAGAAGAATTGGCCAAAGTGCCAACCGTTTGCGGCAGCTTGCAAGAAGCCATTGACAGCCTGAAGGCTGATCATGCGTTCCTTACCAAGGGCAATGTGTTCTCCAAGGATCAGATCGAAAGCTATCTCGACCTGAAGCAGGAAGAGCAAGACCGTTACCGCATGACGCCACATCCTGTGGAATACGACATGTATTACAGCGTCTAATCCACGCTCATCAATCAGACGACAAAACCCCGCCAGAAATGGTGGGGTTTTTTCATCTCCATAATTATTCAACCAAATGGTTGACAAATAAATTTTACCGCCATACATTCAACAATGTGGTTGAATTAGAATCTTCAGTATATAATATTGCTGAGTATTCAGATGGCAGGAGAAGACAATGACTATGGCTTCAAACTATCGTTGGGTAATTGTTGCTGCAGGCGGCTTGCTAGGCTGCGTGGCAATGGGTTGCATGTTCTCACTGCCGGTATTCCTCATTCCCATGTCGCAAGACACTGGCTGGTCGCGCACCGGCATTTCAACCGCCATGACAATTGCCTTTCTCGTGATGGGCTTTGCGGGCGTGGCCTGGGGCACCTTATCGGATAAATATGGCCCACGCGCTGTTTGTCTTGCAGGCACCGGCCTGCTGGTGTTCACTTTGTTAGCCGTCAGCCGCGTCACCAATCTTTATATGTTCCAAGCGCTGTATGGGGTGTTGATGGGTGTCTCGATGGCGGCGTTTTTTGCCCCACTGATGTCGGCTGTCACTGGATGGTTCGAAACCCAGCGAAGCCTTGCCGTTTCGCTGATCTCAGCAGGCATAGGCATGGCCCCTGTGACCATGTCGCCACTCTCTGGGGTGCTGATTACCCATTACGATTGGCGCACCGCAATGATGATCCTGGCGCTTGTGGCTGCAGTGATTATGGTTCCGGCTTGCTTCTTTTTGCGAAAGTCTCCGGCCCTTGAGCAAGCCCAAAAGCCTCAGACACAAAACGCAGTGTCATCTGCGCCAGCAATCTCGCGCCGCCAAGCATTTGCATCAGCACCATTTCTGGTTTTATTTTTCACCAACTTCTTTTGCTGTGCCACACATTCAGGGCCAATATTCCATACGGTAAGCTATGCCATATCTTGCGGCATACCCGCCCTCACCGCCGTCACCATTTATAGTGTTGAGGGGCTTGCCGGCATGCCCGGCCGCATTGTCTTTGGTTTGATGGGTGACAAGTTCGGCGCGAAATGGGTTTTAGTGGTAGGCCTGTTGGTGCAAGCCATCGGCGCATTGGGCTATTTCTATTCCCGCGATCTTGCGGCCTTTTATTCTTCCGCCGCTGTCTTCGGGTTTATCTATGCAGGTGTAATGCCACTTTATTCGGTTCTGTTGCGCGAAAATTATCCGCTGCAAATTCTCGGAACCATGATGGGCGCAATGGGCCTCGCTGGTGGGCTTGGCATGGCAACTGGCCCAGTTTTAGGTGGCTGGATATTTGATACGACAGGCAACTATGGCTGGCTCTATCTCTCCAGCTTCGGCATGGGCCTTGGCGCGTTCTTTATTGCAATGTTGTTCCGCCCCTTCCCCGAACTGCCCGTCACATCGTCTTTGGTAAATGCCGCCAGCTGAGCAGGCCCACAAAGCCCGCAAATGCTCCGATCAACACAAATACGATAGACACATCAGCATAACGCAACAACACCATGTAGATGAGCGAAGGCAGCACATCTGACAGTTCCAAATATGTGCGGTAAACTGCTGTCATGCGTTGGCGTTCATGAAATTTTACAGCGCGCAAATAGGCGATGCCGCCCACGGCATCAATGCCTGAGGCTCCAGCTGCGCCCAGCAAAAGAAATGCCCCAGCAGCCCAAGGCGCTGCCGTGCCAAATCCGCCAGCTAATATCGAAGTAACGCAAATCAAAACAAAGCAAAGTGCTATCACCATGCGCAAGCCTAAACGCTTTGCTGCATATCCAAACAACAAAGCCAACAGTAAGCACAATTGGCTGAGAGAGATAATTTCTCCACCAGCGATCTTTCCCATGCCGCCTTCAATCATCAGCAATGGGCCATAGGTGAACAATGCCATCCAAAAGCCTGAGCGCGCAAATGCGATGAGCCACGCAAGCCTGAGGCGCGGCTGGCTTATGAACTGCTTCACATTGGCGATGGGGTTGAAGGGTTGCATCGTGCCCGTTTGCAACACGCCCGTATCATGCAAACGCAAATACCAAAACACTGCCAAAAGCGTGAGAGCCGAGGCCGCCGCACATAACTGTGGAGCCAGTGCCCCATAGTTTTGATAGAGCCAAACTCCGGCGTAAGGGCAAACCACCCAAGCGAATGTTGAAAGCCCAAGGCGCAGCGGCTCACTGCGCGTGAGATCAGCCTTCTTGATGTGATCGAGAATATAGAGTTGTAAAGTAACGCTGGTGATTGATGCCCCTGCATTGCGCATAATGGCACCAGCAATTTGGCCAGTCAGTGTGAAGCTGCCAAGGGCGAGGCTGCCTGCCACCAACATGAGCGCACCCGTTGTATAAGCCCAGCGCCGCCGCACGTGACCAAACATCATTGGCATCAGCAGCGTGAGAACGAGAACGCTGCCCGATGTTAGCCCCGCCAGCATGCTTACTTTCTGGCTGGAACCCACTAAATCATAGGCCTGAATCGATAAGACACCGGTGGAAAATGCCCGTGCCATTGAATCAATAAAAAACAGGAGACTGAAAACCCATACCCCTGCTCGCTTGTCGTCGGACAGAATCAGCCGTGGCGAGGTCTCACTCATGTGCTAACTTTGCCCAAGCGCCAAAACCCCTGCAAGGGCCTTAACCATTTAGAGGCAACTGGCCACTAATCTGCGCGCCAAACCCGTGGGATCATCTCTTATGACAAGCCAATCATCTGCAAAACGCAAACATGTGATTGACCCTTCCGCTTGGGTCTCCGGCATCAGCTATTTCATTGGTTGTATCGTTGCTGGCGGCTCAAACATATTGGGCGAGATCCTCAACAACAAGGCGGCGATGATACTGATACCACTGTCTTATGTGGCCTTCATCGCATCGGTGATGTTGATCCAACGCCACATGAAAAAATCTCTGCTCGCTTCCACCTTTGGTAAGCCGCAAACATTGGTGACAAACGGCATTTTCGCGTGGTCACGCCATCCCATTTATGCCGCCTTTCTGATGCCGCTCATTGCGCTTGCCACGCTTTCCTATCCGGCAGCAGCAACAGGCATCATCACTTATGTGATCTTGATGGAAATTTTTGTAATCAGGCCCGAAGAAACAGAACTGGCGCAAATCTTCGGCCAAGATTTTGCCAATTGGAAAGCCGTGACACGGCGCTGGATTTAAACTTCCAACTTCAGCCGTAAAAAAACCCCGGCGTCGCCACCGGAGTTTTCATTTTGTCAGCACACTGATAATTAATGTGCGGTTGCAGCCTCTTCGCCGCCAGTTTTAGCAGCACGTGCCGCTGCAGCTGCTTCTTCAGCCACCTCGTCCCATACAATAGGCTCGGGCTGGCGCACGAGTGCGTGTTTCAAAACATCATCCATATGTGAAACCGGAATGAGTTCCATGCCGTTCTTCACACTGTCCGGCACCTCTGCCAAATCCTTGACGTTTTCATCAGGGATCATGACTTTCTTAATGCCACCGCGCAGTGCAGCCAGCAGCTTTTCTTTAAGGCCGCCGATGGGCAATACACGGCCACGCAAGGTGATCTCGCCGGTCATCGCCACATCTTTATGCACCGGAATGCCCGTCATCACAGACACAACCGCCGTTGCCATGGCAATACCAGCTGATGGGCCGTCCTTAGGTGTCGCACCTTCAGGCACGTGCACGTGAATGTCACGCTTATCAAACTGCGGTGGCTTCACACCGATGCTTGTGGCGCGAGAACGCACATAAGACGATGCAGCAGAGATTGATTCCCGCATCACGTCTTTGAGATTGCCAGTCACCGTCATCTTGCCTTTGCCGGGCATCATAAGGGCTTCAATGGTCAGCAACTCGCCACCCACTTCCGTCCATGCCAAACCAGTGACAACGCCAACCTGATCTTCTTTCTCGGCCAAACCATGTTTATACTTCGGCACACCAAGATATTTCCTGGCTGCCTCCGCATCCACTTTGATTTTCTTTTTCTTGCTCGTCATCAAATCTTTGATGACCTTACGGGCAATGTTGTTGATCTCACGCTCTAAGCTGCGCACGCCTGCCTCGCGGGTGTAATTTTCAATTATCACCTTCAATGCATCATCGCCCAGTTCAAATTCCTTCTTATCCAGACCGTGACTTTCCATCGCCTTGGGCACAAGATGGCGTTTGGCAATCTCAGCCTTTTCTTCTTCGGTGTAACCCGAAAGGCGGATGATTTCCATGCGGTCCATCAAAGCCGGAGGAATGTTCAACGTGTTTGAAGTTGTGACAAACATCACATTGCTCAAATCATATTCCACCTCAAGATAGTGGTCCATGAAGGTTGAGTTCTGTTCAGGATCAAGCACCTCAAGCAAAGCCGCAGATGGATCGCCACGGAAATCCATGCCCATCTTGTCAATCTCATCCAGCAAGAAAAGCGGATTATTTTTCTTGGCCTTCTTCATCGACTGGATAATCTTGCCGGGCATAGAACCAATATAGGTACGCCGATGGCCGCGGATTTCGCTTTCATCGCGAACCCCACCCAAAGACATGCGCACAAATTCACGGCCCGTTGCTTTCGCAATCGAACGCGCCAGCGACGTTTTACCAACGCCTGGAGGTCCAACGAGGCACAGAATTGGTCCGCGCAATTTCTTGGTACGGGTTTGCACAGCAAGATATTCAACAATGCGTTCTTTGACCTTATCCAAGCCAAAGTGATCATTATCAAGAA
Source organism: Hyphomicrobiales bacterium (assembly GCA_003151375.1). Taxonomy (GTDB): domain Bacteria; phylum Pseudomonadota; class Alphaproteobacteria; order Rhizobiales; family Aestuariivirgaceae; genus Aestuariivirga. The sequence goes on along the minus strand of PLXI01000198.1, from coordinate 5,705 downwards.
CGCCCTGGGCAAAATTCAAATCAGACTTCACCTTGGAATTCTGATTCCACGGAAGGCTCAACAACCAATCAAGGTAATTGCGGATGACTGTGGCCTCAGCCGACATCGGTGCCATTTGCTTGAGTTTCTTGATCTCAGCATCAGCACGTTCACGCGCTTCCTTGGAGAATTTGGTTTCTTCAATGCGCTTGGTCAACTCATCGATCTCATTCTTCTCGCCGCCTTCGCCATCGCCCAATTCTTTCTGAATGGCCTTCATTTGCTCATTCAAATAATATTCGCGTTGGGTTTTTTCCATCTGCCGCTTGACGCGGCCACGGATGCGCTTTTCAACTTGCAGAACTGAGATCTCGCCTTCCATCAAGGCAAAGCATTTTTCAAAACGCTCCTCCACTGAGGCAGTCGCAAGAATGTCCTGTTTTTCTGAAAGCTTCACCGAGAGATGTGCAGCGATCGTATCCGCCAATTTGGAATGATCCGTGATCTGGTTAAGTGTGGCCAGAATTTCTTGCGGCACTTTCTTGTTCAGCTTTACATAGTTTTCAAATTGGGTGGCAGCGGTGCGCGCCAAGGCATCAGCGTCCGACCCCGTTTGCACAACTGAGGCAATGGGTGAAAGCACGGCTTCATAGAAATCATTGCGCGCACGGAATTCTTCCACTTTGGCGCGTTCAGTGCCTTCAACCAATACTTTCACTGTGCCATCTGGCAATTTCAAAAGCTGCAATACTTGCGCCAATGTGCCCACATCATAAATCGTTTCGGCAGTCGGCTCATCATCGCCGGCATTGCGCTGGGAAACCAACAAAATGCGTTTATCTTCACGCATCACTTCTTCCAAAGCGGCGATGGATTTTTGGCGGCCCACAAACAGCGGCACCACCATATGCGGAAACACAACAATGTCGCGCAACGGCAATACGGGCAAAACTTCGTGATCAGGCTTGTTCATTTTCTATCCTTCCATCTCGCCTGCCCCTTAAAGGCTGCAAGCCAGAGTAACTTCCTTCAAGCCATGTGGGCATTGGTCCACATTTTTCAAGATGTGAAATTTCGATCAAGCCGAAGCCGGAATAGCTTTTGCATTGACTGATTTTTCGCGGTCAGCATAAATCAGCAGCGGCTTGGCATCGCCCGCCACAACTTCTTTGGAAATCACCACTTCCTCCACACCTGCCATGCCGGGCAAATCATACATCGTGTCGAGTAAAATTGTTTCCATGATGGAACGAAGCCCGCGTGCACCGGTCTTGCGGTCAATCGCCTTGCGCGCGATGGCCTTCATGCTGTCTTCAGGAATAGTGAGCTTAACTCCTTCCATCTCAAACAATCTTTGATATTGCTTGACGATAGCGTTCTTTGGCTCACCCAAAATCTGCACCAACGCAGTTTCATCCAAGTCTTCCAAGGTTGCTACAACTGGCAAACGACCCACAAACTCTGGGATCAGACCAAAGCGCAGAAGATCTTCTGGCTCCAATTCACGCAGCACTGCGCCAGTGCGCCGATCATCAGGCCCGCGCACCGTCGCGGCAAAGCCAATGCCAGTGCCTTTAGAGCGTTGCGCAATGATGCGTTCAAGCCCGGCAAAGGCTCCGCCGCAGATGAACAGAATGTTGCTCGTATCCACTTGCAGGAATTCCTGCTGCGGATNNGCTGCACGCCTTCGCCCGATACGTCACGGGTGATGGACGGGTTGTCCGACTTACGTGAAATCTTGTCTATTTCATCGATGTAAACAATCCCGCGTTGGGCCTTATCGACATTATAGTCGGCAGCTTGCAACAGCTTCAGAATGATGTTTTCAACGTCTTCACCCACATAGCCGGCTTCTGTCAGCGTGGTTGCATCAGCCATGGTGAAAGGCACATCAAGAATGCGCGCCAAGGTCTGCGCCAGCAAGGTTTTGCCAGAGCCGGTTGGCCCAACCAGCAAGATGTTCGACTTGGCCAATTCAATATCACCACTGGCTTTACCGCTGTGGTTCAGACGCTTGTAGTGATTATGCACCGCCACTGAAAGCACGCGCTTGGCGTGATCTTGGCCGATAACATAATCATCTAAAACTTTACGAATTTCATGCGGCGTTGGCACACCGTCTTTGGACTTGGTCAGCGAGGATTTATTTTCCTCACGGATAATATCCATGCATAGCTCAACGCATTCATCACAGATGAAGACAGTTGGGCCCGCAATGAGCTTACGTACCTCATGCTGACTTTTGCCACAGAACGAACAATACAGCGTATTCTTGCTGTCAGTTGGTGCACTCTTGCTCACTCTTCCTCACTTTCAGACTCAAACTTTTTAACGTCTCTAACCATCAACCCTAGCCCAAACCGGTCACAATAATCTAGCTTGCACCCTGTGGGTTAAACTTTTCTTGCATAACTAACCCGATCCCAACGGGCCCACGCCTGCAGAAAAACCTTAGGTTTAACGGATAACTACTTGGAATCACTCACATCTGCGCGTTTATGCAAAATCTTGTCAATTAACCCAAATTCAACCGCTTCTTCGGCTGACAAGAAATTGTCACGTTCAAGAGCCTCTTCTATGTCCTTATAGCTGCGGCCCGTGTGCTTCACATAGATCTCGTTCAAGCGCTTTTTCAGAGTCTCAACATTGCGCGCATGAATCATAATATCAGTGACTTGCCCCTGGAACCCGCCGGATGGCTGATGCACCATCACAGAGGCATGTGGTAAAGCAAAGCGCATATCTTTATGGCCAGCCGTCAAAAGCAGAGAGCCCATAGAAGCCGCCTGCCCCATTACGGTTGTTGAAATCACCGGCTTGATGAATTGCATCGTGTCGTAAATCGCCAACCCCGCCGAGACAACACCGCCAGGGGAATTGATATACATAGAGATTTCCTTCTTGGGGTTCTCAGCCTCAAGGAACAACAGCTGCATGCAGATTGACGCGGCCACTTGGTCATCAATCGCACTGTTGATGAAAATGATGCGCTCACGCAGCAGCCGCGACGGCAGATCGTAAACCCGCTCGCCGCGGCTTTCTTGCTGGATGACGGATGGCCAGAAGGTGGCGGTGGGTTGAAAATTGTTCATAATGGCCTCTCAGGGTGAATCAGGGCTGGGTGAATCAGTTCGCTCAGCCAACATAGATAGGAGTGGTTATCCAGAAGTGAAAGGGGCGGTTAATGCACAGGCATTGTGGCTCAATGCAAGCTTTTGCCTTCACGAGCGGCTTGTGCCGCATCGGCCAGCTTTTCCATATTCTCATTGTTACGCCGAGTGGCGGCTTCAAAGCGATCTTCAAAATCCGCCAAATTCTTCTTTGGCTCTAGGTAAAAGGCCGTGAATTTCATCATCCAGATGCAGAAACGCAAAAACATCCGACCCGGCTTTCGCATTGGGCGATCAAAATCAAATATCAGAATCACGCGCTCATCTTGAGTGTCGTTCCACACTTCGTGTTCGTAAGTATCATCCAGCACGAAAATCTTGCCCGGCTCCCAGTGCTGAATCTGATTATCCACCCGGATGCGGCAGCTTTTTGAATCCTTAGGGATAATCAAACCAAGATGGGCGCGCAGAATGCCCTTGGTCACGCCCTGATGTGGCGGGATGTGATAACCGGGCGACAGGATCGAAAACCACGAAATTTCGATATTGGGCACCTGCTCCAAAAGCGATGCCGTAAACGGTGCCTGTGCGCAATTCTTCTTCAAGGGCGTGCCAAAGCCATAAAGGAAAAACGTGCGCCAGTTCGTGCCCGTGGCAATCGCAGCTTGGTCTGGGGAGATATCTTGAAAAGCTGGAATCTCTTCGCGATTCTTCAAGATTACTTGCACTTCATCGCGGATCTTTTCCCAATTATCAGCAAAAATCTGAAGGAACGGAAAATCCCCATTCTTCATAAATGGCTTATCTTCGACAAGGCCCTGCTTGCTGAAAAATCCAGACACCACACGGGTGAACTTCTCGCCCGCAAGGTAAACAGCGTGCCGCCGCCAACTGCGGTAACGTTGCATGAAGGACACATCGTTTTGTTGTACGCTCATAGGGCCTCTATCTAAACCTTGCCTCAATTCCGCCGCCAGCAACTGAGACTTTCGCATTATAGTTGATTTGAAGATACACTTATCACGCTTTGTAACCAAGTTGAAATAGTCTCGTGTTCAAAATTAAAACTGCGACGGAAAAGTAACCGGCCAAGCGTCAGACTCTCACATACGGAGGTTTAATGTGACCATCTCCCCGAATACTTTGACGGCCCTTAACCGCTTTGGCCTCGGCGCACGCTATGATCTTGCAGAAGCCCAGCACCAAGCCATAGAGGCTGATCCACGCGGCTATCTCATGGCCCAGCTCACACCGGAAAGCGCCTTGCTGAACACCCCTGACCTCGACAGCAGCCGCATTAACCTGCTGATCAATTTTGCAGAAGCCGAACGTCAGCGCATGGAGCGTGAACAAGCAGCAGCAGCACTAACACTGGCAAGTGCCAATTCTGCTATGGCAGCGCCTAGCGCCACAGCTATACCGGCCACGACGAAAGATATGATGGGCCCGCCCGTACCACAACTAAACACGCAACCGATTCAGCGCGAAATCATGATGGCAGAAGTCTTGGCCCGCTGGCACAAGGGGTTTGAAGACACGACCGGAATAGTTGAGCGCCTCGTATGGTTCTGGTCTAATCACTTTGCTGTTTCTATCGCTAAAGACCAAGCCGTGGTGGCCAGCGCTGGCGCTTACGAGCGCGAAGCTATTAGACCCTATGTGCTGGGCAAATTCGCTGACATGCTGAAAGCGGTTGAGCAACATCCTGTCATGCTGACGTTTCTGGATAATCGCGGCAGCATCGGCCCGGATTCAAAAGCCGGTCAGAAACAAAACAAGGGACTTAATGAAAACCTCGCCCGTGAGATCCTTGAACTGCACACTTTGGGCGTGGATGGTGGCTATACTCAGGCCGATGTCACGAGTTTTGNNTGATCACTGGTTGGACTTGGACCAATCCCAATAATCCACACTTTGAGCCTGCCACCTTTGTATTTGTTCCCTATAACCATGAACCCGGGGAAGCCAAGGTTCTTGATAAAATCTATGCCCAGCCTGGCATCGCCCAAGGCGAAGAAGTGTTAAATGATCTGGCCCGCCACCCTTCAACCGCCAAACATTTAGCCACTAAATTTGTCCGTCATTTTGTCGCCGACGATCCGCCGCCCGCCTTGNNAAGGCTTTAATTGCTGATGACGCGGCTTGGACAACACCAGCCACTAAACTGCGCACCCCTCAAGAATTCATAATGGCTGCCGCACGTGCGATTAACTTCACACCGCCTGTCGATAAGCCAGAGCGCATATTATACGCAATCAATGATCTCGGCCAACCTTTGTGGCAGCCGGGCGGGCCCAATGGCTTTGGTGACAGGGTGCAAGATTGGGCCTCGGCTGAGGGCATGAAAATGCGCTTTGCCTGGGCATCAAACATGGCATCACAAGCCAACGTCCAAGGCAACCCAACTGACATTGCCAATATCGTTTTGGCCAATGCTGCTTCACCCGAAACCAGCCAGACCATTGCTCGCGCTGAATCGCGCAATCAAGGCTTTGCCTTGTTGCTCATGTCACCTGAATTCCAACGCCGCTAAAGAAGGAACAACCCCATGTCTTTGAGCGAAATGTCTTTATGCGAATTGCCATCCCTCTCACGCCGCAAACTTCTTGGTGTTTC
>PLXI01000046.1 GCA_003151375.1 Hyphomicrobiales bacterium | reverse complement strand
TAAGGTGTCAGCGTAATGAAACCCAACGCACGGCCCACCCAGTCATTGGCAGGTTTGGAGGTGAACAACGACAGATGGCCGCAATCATGTTGCAACATAAACAAACGTACCAAAAACCCAGCGGTTGGCACAGCCAGAGCCAGAGATGCGAAAATGCTGAAATGATAAAGCCACCAGCTTGTCGCCCACAGGGCGATAAACACAACCGCAGTGACTGCTATTTCAAAAACGCCGCGCCAATTGTTGATGACACGGTAAGGAGCCAGGCGCTTGGCCCAAGAATTAGCGATGTTCAATGCGATCTCCTACAGTTCGAACCTTGATGCCAGAGATTCGCAAATATTGCGTGAAGTAACTTTTGCATTTCCGGCCGCGCTGGTGACGCAGCCNNTTGCCTTTCCGGCCGCGCTTGTGACGCAGCCGGAAGTCGTCAAGCTTAAACTACCAACGACGCCAATGGCGGTTGGCAAAGCAGCGATGACCATATGGGCCCAAATGCATGCCCGGAGGACATCCACGGAATATTGGACCGCCGCCCATTGGATGACAGTGACCATAAGGGCCACGCACCCAACCAGGGCCGCAACCCATAGCAGCAAGTTCAATGTTAGGGCTAAGGCCATCTTGAGCCGTCGGTCCAGCTTGGCCAGCCGAAACGGGGAAAGCCTGGGCGCTGGCAGCGATGCCAAGACCTGCCGTTAGGACAGCGGCAGCGATAAAACTACGAATTGCCATGTAAGCGTTACTCCTTTTGGGGTTAAAATAACTGCTGTTAGAAGTTTTCCAACACATCAGTTGAATGAGAGACGAACCAGAGTGCAAAATCCGTCTTACACAAGGAACATAACTGTGTTCGCCCATTTTTGCAAAACATCAAATGCATCGGCACGTCTTCAGCTAGACAGTTCGGGGCACCAAAATTTATAGTCGCTAAATCAGGTTTTTGAGTGACGCGAAAACTCAACTTTTCTTGCTTGGCTTTTGTTTTTAGGGCTGAGTCGAGGGGCTTGCATTTTATATCAGATTGTCCTATGAGCCCAAGATCGAGTTTTGGCCGATCGGCGCGCGGCTCTGCACTTTTTTAACTAAAAGCGCCTGATCCCATCACCCCTTATCCTTAATTCGATTGGTTCTCGCACATGTGGTGCATGGACCAATTCAATTTTTGAACTGTTAAAGGGATAAGTTATGCAAAAAGGCACCGTAAAGTGGTTTAACACCCAAAAAGGCTTCGGCTTTATTCNNGTCTGCGCGGCCTCAATGAAGGTCAAAAGATCGGTTACGAAATCGTAGCTGACAAGCGCACGGGCAAGTCTTCAGCTGATCAGCTGACGGCCGTCTAATATAACACCTCGTTAAATCGAGGTTTTAAGCCGCGCAGGCGCCGTGAAGGTGCTTGCGCGGTTTTTGTTTGTGGTGAAGACTGAGGTCATTGGGAGGCCAGCCATGAAAGCTCTGGTGCTTGAAAAGAAAATGCAGCTCACCCTGCGTGACATTGATCTGCCATCAGAACTAGGGCCAGATGATCTGCGCATTGCGATCCACACCGTGGGCGTTTGCGGTAGCGATGTGCATTATTACACCCATGGTGCCATCGGCAAATTCGTGGTCAACGCGCCGATGGTTTTAGGTCATGAGGCTTCCGGCACAGTGGCCGCGCTTGGCTCCAATGTGAAGAATTTCAAAGTGGGCGACCGTGTGTGCATGGAGCCCGGCGTGGCCAATATGAATTCACGTGCCTCCAAGCTTGGCCTTTATAATTTGGACCAAGAACTCACCTTCTGGGCCACACCGCCTCATCATGGTTGCCTGACGCCCCTCGTGGTTCACCCCGCCGCTTTTACTTATAAATTGCCGGATCATGTCAGCTTTGCCGAAGGTGCTATGGTAGAACCTTTCNNCGCTGGTTACAGGCTGCGGCCCTATCGGCATTATGGTTGCGCTGGCCGCTTTGGCTGGCGGCTGTTCTAAAGTTTTGATCTCAGATGTGTCTGCACCTAAACTCAAAATCGCTGCGCAATATGCTGGCGTGGTAGCAGTGAACATTATCGAGCAAAAATTGGCTGTCGTGGTTGGCGCCCACACCGATGGCTGGGGCGTTGACGTTTTGTTTGAAGCCAGCGGCAGCCCGCGCGTTTATCCCACCATGTTCGACTTGGTTAGGCCAGGCGGTGCGGTGGTGATTGTAGGCCTGCCAGTTGCGCCGGTTGAATTCAATGTCGCCGCCGCCGTGATCAACGAGTTACGCATCGAAACGGTGTTTCGCTATGCCAATGTCTACGACAGAGCCATTGATCTAATCGCCTCAGGCAAAGTAAATTTGAAGCCATTGATCACCGAGACTTTTGTATTTGACGACAGCATCAAGGCTTTTGAACGTGCGGCTGAGGGAAGGCCGACAGATGTGAAGTTGCAGATTAGAGTGGGGTAAGTTCTTATCTCAACCCCAATCTCTCGACCAGCACTCACCAATCTGGCGTTCTGTCCCCGCCCACAAACTGCGCGCTTTTGGCGGTGTATTCAAATAGCTCAATACGCTCGCCCGATGGACCCTTGATCCATGCCTGCCACGTATCATCCACACCATATTTCTTGTTGGTGATTTCAACACCTTTTGCTCGGATGTGCGCTATCGCCACATCCAGTGACGTCACTTCCAAGCAGAAATGATTGATCGCCCCCAGGCTTGGAAACGGCGCTTCTGAGTGAATAAAAATCTCAATCCAGGTGCGAGCACCCGCTTCAATATAAAGTCCAATTTTCTTATCGCCCTTTTTGAACTCAAAGGCCTTTTTCAAACCAAGAACGTCGCAATAAAAATTTTCGGAAGCCTCCAAGTCATGCGTCATCATACAGGCATGGGCGATTTGTTTTACGAAAGTCATTGCTGCAACATCTCCTTTAAATCCTTCACGCGTTGTTCTGTCAGGCTGGCGCAATCAATCTTCTCAGCGGCCCATGCCGTTCCGCCCAAAACCAAGGTACCAACCAGCAGCATCCCTGCCCAAGTTTTCATAACTTCACCTTGCCCTTTGCCAATCGCATAAAGCTTGCCATACTCATGGGCAAAATCAACAAGGTTCAACCATGTCTCAACCCACTTATTATGCGCCGCACGGTGGCCTGCCCCCACAATCGCAATTGCTCACCGGTCGCTCTATTTTCACCACATCCTATGCCTTTATCCCCAAAGGCGTGATGCAAGATATTGTGACCAGCGAGTTGCCTTTCTGGGAAAAAACCCGCTGCTGGATTCTGGCGCGCCCGCTTTCCGGCTTTTCCGAAACCTTCTGCGAATATCTTATGGAAGTTTCTCCCGGCGGAGGCAGTAAAAGCCCAGAACCGGATGGTGATGTGGAAGCCGTGCTGTTCGTGCAGGAGGGCCGCGCCCAACTGACCATCGATGGCAAAGCGCACGCATTGGAGCCAGGCTCTTACGCCTATCTGCCGGCAGGTGCTGTCTGGACATTCGATAATCCAAATAAAACGCCAGTACACTTCTGTTGGATACGCAAAGCCTATGAGAAGGTGGTGGGCATTGAAAAGCCCACTGCTTTTGTGATCAACGAACATGACATTGCGCCGGGTGTTATGCCTGGCAGCAACGGTGTTTGGGCCACTACGCGTTTTGTTTCGCCCACTGACTTGCGCCACGACATGCATGTCAACATCGTGACGCTGGAACCCGGCGGTGTCATCCCCTTCATGGAAACCCATGTGATGGAACACGGGCTTTATGTGCTGGAAGGCAAAGCCGTTTACCGCCTTAATAATGATTGGGTAGAGGTTGAGGCCGGAGACTTCATGTGGCTGCGCGCCTTCTGCCCGCAAGCCTGTTATGCCGGTGGGCCAGGACGTTTTCGCTATCTGCTTTATAAAGATGTTAATCGCCATCCCAAGCTGCGCTACAAATGAAAATAGAGAAGTTGACGCGCGAAGCCTTCGCGCCCTTTGGTGACGTGATTGAATTGGCAGGCTTGCCGCTTTCCATCAATCAAGGATTTGCCGATCGCTTTGATGATCTGTGCAAGGTGGATATCATTGACGGCGGTNNCTGCAAGAAGAAGATTGGTTGGTGTTGGTGTGTACCAACCCGCTTAAGGCAAATTCATTTCGCTGTTTTCGTGCAAGTGGCCAGCAAGGTGTGAATTACGCGCGTAATGTCTGGCATTTTCCGCTTTTGGTGTTTGCCCCATCGCGCTTTATCGTGGTTGACCGCAAAGGTGAAGGCGCGAATTTGGAAGAAGCGATATTGGCCAAGCCGCTGGTGATTGCAGTTTAATTGCCCAGCCGCTTCACCAAGCCTGTGAATTTCGCCACGTCTTCCTGCGGCGTTGCAAATGACAAAACCAAACGCGCGCAGGCCTGATCGGCGGCAAGCCCATCCAGCGGCCATTCATAAAACTTTGCACCCGCTTTTTGCAGCGCTTCAAATAAATGGCGCGGCATGACCGGAAAAACCTCATTGGCTTCAACCGGTGCCGCAAACTTCACCGATTTCACCGCACCAAAAGCCGCCGCAATTTCAGCAGCCAAGGTGTTGGCGCGCGCCGCATTTTCCAGCCACAAATCATTTTTCAAATAAGCCAGCATTTGCGCGGAGAGATATCGGCCTTTTGAGAGAAGCTGCCCGGCCCGCTTACGTCGGTAAAGAAAATCATCGGCCAGCTCGGTGTCAAAAAACACCACGGCTTCTAAAATCATTGCGCCATTTTTCGTGCCGCCAAAGGATAAAACATCAATGCCCGCCATCCATGTCATCTGCGCTGGCGTGCTGCCCAGATAAGACAGCGCATTGGCGAAACGCGCGCCATCCA
>PLXI01000193.1 GCA_003151375.1 Hyphomicrobiales bacterium | reverse complement strand
AGAAAGATGGCACGGTAAGGTTCTTGCTCCACCAATCCATTTTCCGCCAAACGCTTCATGGTTTTGGCAACAGTCGCATTGGCCACACCCAACCGCAAGGCGATGTCAGTGCCGCGCGCCTCGCCTTTTTCATCAATCAGTTCAGCAATCAGCTCACAATAATCATGTGTCAATTCAAGACTGTGATCGGCCCGTGTGCGGCTGAAAGCGGCTGAGCGCAGTTGTGATGAGGGAATCTTCCGTTTCATAAAACGCTGTTTAGCTGACAAATTATATTTAGCCTATTGCATAAGGTTTAGCCTGTGCTAAATTANNTGAGATGAAGATGAACTATTCTGATCAAACCGAACTGCGCATCAGGCAGGCTTTGGCGGGCCGCGGCGCAAGTGGCTTGCGCACGGCCCTGCTATTCGCCGGCCCGGCAGTGGTTGTGTCAATCGCCTATATGGATCCAGGCAATTTCGCCACCAACATTCAAGCCGGTGCCAAATACGGCTACTCTTTGCTGTGGGTGGTGGTGCTGGCCAATGTCATTGCCATGTTGTTCCAATCGCTATCGGCCAAGGTGGGCATTGTCACGGGGCGCAATCTCGCTGAATTGAGCAGAGCGCATTTCCCGCGTCCCATCGTTTTGGCCATGTGGGTGGTGAGCGAAATTGCCGCGATGGCGACGGATTTGGCTGAATTCCTTGGCGGTGCAATCGGCTTATCGCTACTCTTCAGCATGCCGCTCCTCTATGGCATGATCGTAACCGCAATTGCGACCTATGCAATTCTCATGTTCGATAGTCGAGGCTTCAGGCCGCTCGAACTCATCATCGGTGGCTTGATCGGTGTTGTCACACTCAGCTATCTGATCGAATTATTCATTGCGCCAATCAATTGGGGATTGGCAGGGCTCCATTCGGTCGTGCCGCAGTTCGACGATGCGGGCGCCGTGACGGTCGCTGTCGGTATTGTCGGTGCCACTGTCATGCCGCATGCGATCTACTTGCATTCCAGTTTGACTCAAACTCGCACCATCGTTGACAATGACGTCGACCGCGCCAAGCTGGTTCGATTTTCGAACTTGGAGTGCATCATCGCACTCACCATCGCTGGCCTTGTCAATATGGCGATGGTGATGATGGCATCTGGTGCATTCCATGATGGCCATCGCGACGTAGCAGAAATAGAAACCGCCTATCATACGCTAACCCCGCTATTGGGTGTTGGCGCGGCCAGCATCTTTCTTATATCGCTTATGGCTTCGGGCATATCGAGTTCTGCCGTCGGCACAATGGCCGGCCAAGTCATCATGCAGGGCTTCGTCGGCTTCCGCATTCCGGTGTGGCTGAGGCGACTGGTGACGATGATCCCAGCTTTCGTCGTCGTCGGCCTCGGCATGAATTCAACCAATGCACTCTTCTGGAGCCAAATCGTTTTGAGTTTTGCTCTACCAATCCCGATGATCGCACTTGTCATTCTCACGCGCCGTGTCGATATCATGGGAAAGTTTGTCAGCGGACCTAAGACACAGATCATCGCAATGGTCGCAAGCTTCGTGGTGCTGGTGCTTAATACGGTCCTGCTGTTGCAGTCTTTCGGGGTGAACATTCCGTTATTGGCATCGAGCTGATAGCGAACAATGTCACCCATCCTCATTTCAATGTGAAATTGCACTTGGACATTGTTTTCTGATATATTTTGATATATTTTTATAATCGAGCGCAGACATAAAAGACTTCTGCCATGCAAAATATGCATATCAAGATGCTTTGCTTTTTAGAAAATATGTCAAGGCCTTAAGTCAGCGCCGCAACTGCGCGATGCCAAAACTGCCGTGATTTTAAGCCCAAACCCGTGCTCTAACGTGAACAAATCGCAACAAATGTAACGTGCAATGCTCCCCCAGATCGTTTGTAACTATTTTGTAAGAAGGCCATCATCAATTGGCCCTCGGTATCTGCGGGGTGGATATGACGTGTCACCAAATTCGCGGCAGGATTGCAGCCGCACTATCTTTTATTGTGTTTTCTGCAGGCAACACACACGCCCAAGCCGAAACTGTTTTATTTACACAGCCAATTATCAACATATCTGCAGATTCTGGTGGGCGCATCGGTGATTTTATGTCCCGTTTGCACAAATATAAATATGCCAATGCGCAAGTTGCCTTTTCAGGAAATTGCGATTCTGCCTGCACACTTTTTTTGGCCCTGCCCCACAATCAAACTTGTGTAAATGCTGGCGCAGTTTTCAGATTTCACGCTCCAACAGCTGGTTCCGCTGAAGTTGGCCTAGCCGCAAAACACTTTCTGATGGCGAATTATCCAGGTTGGGTGCGCAGTTGGATCAACAGACATAACGGGCTCACTACGCAATTGATCAGCATGGATTACAACTACGCCAGCAAATTCATGCGCTCGTGCGGGTCGGTGGCTTCGCGTTAAGTCGGTCGTGTCACAAAGATCGGGCCCCCAAGATGGGGGCCCGAAGTGACGATTTTGGTTATTCAAAATGGCCCAACATATATACCGATTATCGAGTTAGCGCCTCGGGGGGAGCGTCACGATCGTGACTGGGCCCTAGCCCAAATTTTCGGTCGCTATGTTGAGTCTATTCGAATATCTCCAAAGTCGCCAAGCTACTCATGTGTTTGTGTTACCCACTACTGTGGGATCTTCGCATCAGCTGGTGGGCCTGAGCGTGAAGCTGAACTCGTGTAAAATACGTCGCCTGTTGTGCTGTCAGTCGCGGCGAAGATGGTGTCAGGCGTCACATGTTTATGACGCACTAAGACAAAGGAATCATCCACTTTTGCGTCTGCTGGCGGACCAGAACGCGAAGCTGAACTGGTGTAAAATTGGTCGGCCTGAGCAGCCGAACTCTGAAGTGCAACGAAGCCAGTTGAGGCCAAAATTGCGCCTAAAACCAAAACTTTACGAATAAGCATGATAAATATCTCCTAATAAAGTGACGCTACCCTTGCAACTGATGTAGTGTCTAAAAATGGCATTTCAACGGTATCTGTAATATATTTTATTACAAATGATTTAGGCATGTCTCCGCGCCCACCCAACTTGCAGACTCCGCTACTTTCACTTAATCGCCCACCATGGAAAATGTTCCCGCCCACTCCACCGTTTTAATTATCGATTTCGGCAGCCAAGTTACACAGCTCATCGCCAGGCGTGTGCGTGAGATCGGGGTCTATTCCGAAGTCATTCCCTATCAATCGGCCGAGGCCGCATTCCACCGCTTGAAACCCAAAGCGGTGATCCTTTCCGGCGGGCCAGATAGTGTCACCCGCGAAGGTTCCCCCCGCGCGCCACAAATCATATTCGACTCAAAGCTTCCTATCCTTTCGATCTGCTACGGCCAACAAACCACGGCGCTGCAATTGGGTGGCGTGGTTGAAGGCGGCCATGCCGCAGAATTCGGCCGCGCCGAAATCACCATCAAGGAAAAAAGCGCACTGTTCGATGGCTTCTGGGACGTGGGCCAGAACTATCCAGTATGGATGAGCCATGGCGACCGGGTGACCAAACTGCCCGCAGGCTTCACCGTGAAGGCCACCTCGGAAAACGCACCCTTCGCCATTGCCAGTGATGAAGCACGCAAAATTTATACCACCATGTTCCACCCTGAAGTGGTGCACACGCCCGATGGGGCAAAGCTCATCCGCAACTTCGTGATGAACATTGCTGGCGCCAAAGCGGATTGGACGATGAAGGCCTTCCGCGAAGAGGCTATTACCAAAATCCGTGCCCAGGTTGGCAAGGGAAAAGTTCTATGTGGACTATCAGGTGGCGTGGATTCGTCAGTGGCTGCCGTGCTCATCCACGAAGCGGTGGGCGATCAACTCACTTGCGTATTGGTCGATCACGGCTTGATGCGCTTGAACGAAGCCGCACAAGTGGTCGAGATGTTCCGCAAGGCTTATAACTTGCCGTTGGTGCATGTTGACGCGTCAGATGAATTCATCACAGCATTGGAAGGCGAGGCCGATCCCGAAACCAAACGCAAAACCATCGGCAGGCTTTTCATTGATGTGTTTGAGCGTGAAGCCAAGAAAATCGGCGGCGCGGATTTCTTGGCGCAAGGCACACTCTACCCCGACGTGATTGAAAGCGTTTCATTCACTGGCGGGCCTTCTGTCACGATCAAATCGCACCACAATGTTGGTGGATTGCCTGCCCGCATGAAGATGCAACTGGTGGAACCGCTGCGCGATCTGTTCAAAGATGAAGTGCGCGCACTTGGGCGTGAGCTTGGCTTGCCGCCGGAATTCATTGGCCGTCATCCGTTCCCCGGCCCAGGATTAGCAATTCGCCTGCCCGGCGGTGTAACGCGCGAGAAATTGGAAATCCTGCAAAAGGCTGATGCGATTTACATCGACGAAATCCGCAAAGCCGGACTTTACGATAAAATCTGGCAGGCCTTTTCGATTTTGCTGCCGGTGCAAACCGTTGGCGTGATGGGCGATGGCAGAACTTATGACCGCGTGTTGGCGCTGCGCGCCGTCACATCCGTTGATGGTATGACGGCGGATTTTTATCCCTTCGACATGACCTTCTTGGGCCGCGCTGCAACACGCATCATCAACGAGGTGAAGGGCATCAACCGCGTCGTCTACGACTACACGTCGAAGCCGCCGGGCACGATCGAGTGGGNNAGGTGAAGGGCATTAACCGCGTGGTCTATGATGTGACCAGCAAGCCCCCGGGCACGATTGAGTGGGAGTGAGCTTAAATGTCTAGGAGAATAATCGAAGGTTCATATGCAAGACTGAAGGCACTCAAGGATCCCAGTTACGTAAGAGATCACTACTTGCACAAAACTATTGGTGACGACTTCACTTCGATATTAGTTGGATTGAGGAAAGAGGTGCAAGATGACTTTTCGGGTTTCGATCTCACGAATGAGATGATCTACAACCGGAATGATCCGAGCTTTTATTACAGCAGTGCACCAGTTAGCTCTAAAATATCTCAACTTGTCTCCTATCTCGAGCACGTACACCGAGCTTCGAGTCGTATTGTCGAAATTGGGAGCATTTATAACCTGATCAAGGATGAAGAATTGAAGTCGAGATGTTCAGATTTGCTTTCGGCATCTGAACATTTTGATAGGGTAATAAACCAAGCCACTCAGGTACTAGAAGAAAGAATTAGGCAATTTGTTCCGGATCATGCGGAAATGACTGGACTACCGTTGGTCATGAAGGCGATGAATGCAGAGCTTGCGAAGTCCAAGCTAATTTTCTCTGATGTAGCCGCCGAACAGGAAGGTTATGTCAATATTTTTAAAGGATTAATTGGCGCTTTTCGCAACCAGAGCCATCACCGTTTCTTGGAGAACGTGACAAGGGAGCAAGCGCTGCAAATTTGTGCGTTCATCGACAATATGCTTGCGGTTTTGGCATCGGCAAAATTTGAAAAATAATTTACACTGCGTCCGGTAGACTTCGTGGAATTGGGATATTGCAAACCATCCGGCACGATTGAGTGGTAGTGAGAAAGTAACAATGACCGCACACGCAGCATTGCAGGTGCAGCAACGATTTCCACTTTCGGTTGACCTAAACTTCCTGTAACAATTGCCGCACGGATCATTGGTCTGGAGGACTTGGGCATGCAGCGCATCACCTTGCCGAATGCTTTTCGTAGCGCATGGCTAGCCTTTGCCTTCGCGGCCGCTTTGCTCTTGCTCAATCTCAGCCCGCAAGGCTCCTTCTTCTCGCAAGCCCAAGCACAAACAAATACAGTGATGCAATGCACAGCGCCCCAACCATCATCTGGCTGTGCGTCTTGTGGCTGCGGCGGCGATGTCTCCATTCCCCATTGCCCAGCTGGCTATTCGTCTTATGACGATTTCTGCTTGCCGGATTGCCCGCAAGATTTCATTCGCTATCCCGGCCTGCCCGGCTTGTGTATGCCGCCGGTTCATTATGGCTGCGGCCCAGGCTATGACCAAGTGCCTCTGCCACAATGCCCGCAAGGCTATTACCGTGACTTGAGAAACCCTGATCTTTGCGTGGCCGATATTGATTACGGCCTGCATCAAGGTGTTTGCCCACAAGGCATGGCTTGGTCTTACGACCACGGCCGCTGCGAAGCCGATTGCCCACAAGGCACTTACCGCGATGGTCATGGTCTATGCCAATCTTACTATTCACAAGAGTGCCCAAAAGATTTTGTGCACGATCCGGCAAGTGGCAAATGCTTGCCACCCGGCATATGGCCGCCCAATTATACTTGGGTGTGTTTGCCAACCTGCCCGCCCAGCACATTGCGCGACATTCGCCACCCAACACTGTGCTTGCCACCACCACAATCCTGCCCACAAGGATTTGACAACGTGGCTGGCCGCTGCCTACCGATTTGCGACAAAGGTCTGCAACGTGACCCCTATGGTTATTGTGTGCCAGTCACTTGCCCCGATGGTGGCTATACGAATTTACGTGGCCAGTGCCAGTTCCCAGAATGCCCAGAAGGTACACGCCGAAATGACAAAGGCGAATGCCTGCCACCGTCACATATCTGCGATCAGGGTCAGGAGAGCATCAATGGACAATGCACGCCCATTTGCAAAATTGGCTTTTCGCGTGATGCCAAAGGCAATTGTACGCCAGATCAACCCAACTGCCCACAAGGCCAGCGCCTGAATTCGGATACTGGTAATTGTGAGCGCATCCCGCCTAACACACCAAATTGCAATCCGAACCAAATTCTNNGGTCGCTGCGTTGATATTCCCCAGCCACCACCACAGCTGCAGCCTATTTGCCCGCAAGGTACGAGGCCGGATGGCCAAGGCGGTTGCGTGCGCATCTCGGTTCCGAGTAACTGCCCACCCGGCCTGTTTTATGATCGGCGCACCAACAGCTGCACCCGGCTTAATTTAGTGCCCGGCAATCCTCCGCTTGACCAGGGAGGCAACACACCGCCGCCACGCACATTGCAGCAGCTCAATCCCAACTTGCCGCCACAACTTATCATACCGCATTTGAATGCCGTTCCCGGTATCAATGTGCAGCAACCCTGCCCTGACGGCACGGCGCGCGACAACAATGGCAGGTGCGCCGGCCCAATCATAAAATAACTCCCGATCGGCGTGAGGAGGTACCCCACCCCCTCACCTTATTACTCTTGCGCCCTTGCCCTTCATGATCGNNGCGAAGCCGTCGCCGCCGCCCACGCGGTCGTAGATTTCGAGGTCCTTGCGCAGGGGCGCTTCGTAGAACGCGCCGCCGGCGTAAAGCACAGCACCCCAGTCATTGATGCTTGCGGTTTTGGCGTTACGCAAGGTGGTGGCGGCAACCTTGAAATTAGGGAACTCTGCAACCGCTGCGGCGATCATTTTTTTGAAATTGGCTGGGTCGATGGTCGAAATGTGCTCGTCCATGCCCTCAACCTCGAAGCCGAGGCAAGCGGTAAAATCCTCCTCATTGCCGAGCATGACGTCAACATGCGGCGCGATCGTGCGGTTGACGCGCCTGGCTGCTGCCTGGCCGCCCTGGCTCTTCCACAGCGAAGCGCGGTAATTGAGGTCGTAGGACACGATCGTGCCGTATTTATGCGCCGCCTCCACCGCTTCGATCACGGACTCGGCGGTGTTGGAAGAAAGTGCTGCGAAAATGCCGCCAGTGTGGAACCAGCGCACGCCCTCCTCGCCGAATAGCTTTTCCCAGTTCACTTCGCCTGGCTTGATCTGCGAAGCGGATGAATGGCCACGGTCCGAGCAGCCGAGTGCTGCGCGCACGCCAAAACCCTTCTCGGTGAAGTTCAGCCCGACGCGCGTATTGGCGCCAATGCCATCAAATTCGCGCCAGATGAGATGCGAGGTGTCCACACCCCCTTGCCAGATGAGGTCTTGCACCAACCAACCGAGGTCGTTCTGAGGCAGGGCGGTGACGGCTGTGGCGCGCTTACCCCAGCATTTGCGCATGGCGCGCGCGACATTATATTCGCCGCCGCCCTCCCAAACCTGGAAGCTGCGCGCATTGCGCACGCGCCCGAAGCCCGGATCAAAGCGCAGCATCACTTCGCCGAAGGAGGCGCAATCCCATTTCGTTTCGCTCGCGGGCCGGATGTTCAGAACTTCATTCATTGTCTATTTCCCGCGGATGGTTTTGATGAGTGCAATTGTCTCGCGCACCTTCTTCTCGATGCCGGAATAGTCCTTCGCGTCGAGCAGTTGTTTGGTGATCAGCTTTGAACCCATGCCAACGCAGGCAACGCCGGCCTTAAACCACTTGGTCAGCGATTCCTCGCTGCAATCAACCCCTCCAGTGGGCATGATGCGCATCCATGGGCATGGCCCGAGCGCCGATTTGACAAATTCCGGTCCGCCCACTGAATCGCCGGGGAATATCTTGACGATCTCGCAGCCCAGTTCTTCGGCGGCGCTGATTTCCGACATCGACCCGCAACCGGGGCTATAGGCGATTTTGCGGCGGTTGCACACCTTGGCGACCTCTGCATTCAACACCGGGCCTACAACGAATTGCGCCCCGTTGGCGATGAACAGGCAGGCGGTTGGCGCATCGACGATCGAACCCACACCCATGATGACGCTCTGGTCCGCCACGGCGAAATGCCGAGCCACTTCAAGGAATACATGCGCGGCGAACGTGTCGCGATTGGTGAACTCGATGCATTTCGCCCCGCCGTCGGCGCAGGCCTTGATGACCTTTTTACAAACCTCTGAATCAGGATGATTGAAAACCGGGATAACGCCCTGATCCACCATCGCCGACAAAACTCTCATGCGGTCGACCGCCATTCGTCGTCTCCTCGCTCCGACGGGCCTGCGTTAATCGCGCCTCGTCGTCATCATGGGAAATACACACTCAAATCGACAAGTCAAGCGCACTCCCCGCCACCGCAATCGCTATAATGTGACCAGCAAAGCTCCCTGAACGATAGAGCGTGAGTGACTTGTTCCCTTGCGCGCGTTTGTAAAACCATGCCAAATCCACACGTGAAAAAAACTGATCTCATCGCCGGTCTTTCTGTTGCTGGCCTGATGTTGCCCGAAGCCGTGGCTTACGCCGCAATCGCGGGCCTGCCGCCACAGCGCGCGATTTTCGCTGGCATCGCTGGCTGCCTCGCCTATCTCATTCTCGGCCAAAGCCGTTATGCCATCGTATCACCCACCTCATCATCGGCGGCCATTCTCGCCGCCATCATGCTCGCCTTACCAGTAGCTCCTGAACAAAAGGCGGCACTTGCCACAGCTGCGGTTTTGTTAACAGGCATCTTCTTCCTGTTGGCGGGCGCAGCCAGATTGGGCGGCCTTACGGGATTGATCGCAAGGCCGGTGCTGCGCGGCTTTGCATTCGGCTTGGCCATAACCATCATCATAAGACAGTTGCCCACTGTGGCGGGCGTGGAAGTGCATGCGCCCAATATATTTGGCACGCTAACAGGCCTCGCCGCGCAAGCCTCAAGCTGGAATATTTACAGTATCGCAGCTGGCGTGATCGCACTTACAACCCTGCTCCTCTTGCGTCGCCTGCCAGCCATCCCCGGCGCATTCATCACGCTTGCAGCAGGCATCGGCGCATCAATATTGCTAGGTCTGCCCGCCCACGGCGTTGCCACGGTGGGCACAATTGACACCACTCTCAGCTTGACCAGCATTCCCAATTTCAGCTTTCAGCAATGGTCGAACCTCGCCCAACTTACGGTGCCTTTGGCCATGATCCTGTTTGCTGAAAGTTGGGGCACCATCTCGGC
>PLXI01000072.1 GCA_003151375.1 Hyphomicrobiales bacterium | reverse complement strand
ATGGCGAAATTCAAACGGCCCGTTCGATTTTATCCGGCCAAGTCGTTAAAATACATTCACTTCATGAATTCAGTCGAACCGCAAGGTCTTGCGTTGGTCTCATCGTTGCGCAGTATCACTCGAATTAAATCGGTGTGCAATATTATTGATTAGTGCTCACCATTTGGATTTTTGTATCGGCGTGTTTGAGGAGTTGTTCGACAGCTTTGGCTGATACTGGCCTGCTGAAGTGATAGCCCTGCATTTCATCACAATTGTTTTCGCGCAGGAAATTGATCTGTTCGTCGGTTTCCACACCTTCGGCAATAACTCTCATATTCAGTTTTTGGCCAAGCATAATCACGGCGCTGGCCACTGATTTGTCCTTTTCGTTATTGGCAATTTCGGCAACAAAAGACTTGTCAATCTTTAAGCGCGCGACGGGGAAATTCTTCAACGCACTAAGACTNNTCACTGCTTGATCGGCATCTTGCATAATGAGGCTTTCAGTAATTTCCAATTCGAGATGTTTGGCCGCAAGACCGCTTGCAGCCAAAGCGTGAGCGACACGACTGACCCAATTTTTCTCTTTGAACTGCCGCGCCGATACGTTGACGCAAATATTAATCGGAGGCAGCCCAGCATCTTGCCAGGCCTTGTTTTGCTTACAAGCTGTGTGCAGTACCCAATCTCCGAGTGGCACAATGATTCCGGTTTCCTCAGCCAATGGAATGAATTCTGCCGGAGAAATCATCCCCAATCTAGGATGATTCCAGCGCACGAGGGCTTNNTGCGCATGTCTACCTCGGGCTGATAATCGAGAAATAATTCCGACCGATTTACGGCTTCGCGCAATTCTTCTTGCATGAGGAATTTGGAATGAACGCTGACATTTAATTCGGGCGTATAGAACTGAAAGTTATCACGACCTATGGCCTTTGCGCGGTACATCGCTGCATCGGCATTGGCGAGTAAACTATCCGCATCATTCCCATCAGTGGGATAGGTGGCCAAACCGATACTGCTGGTGACACTAAACTCATGACCTTCGAGACAAATAGACTCCGCGATTGAGCTGCGGATTCTGTGTAAAACCTCAACTGTGGCATCAATATTTTTCGGTTGATCGGACAAGACAATGACAAACTCATCGCCGCCAAGACGCACAACAGTATCTACCGTTCTGACACAAGCAACCATGCGTTTGGCCACGGTCTTGAGGAGTTCATCACCAGCATTGTGGCCAAGGCTGTCGTTGATCTCTTTAAATTTATCGAGATCTATAAAGATAACAGAAACACAGCAGTCATTGCGCTCAGCATGCGAAATGGCTTGGGCCAAACGATCCTTGAGCAAGCCTCGATTTGGCAAATGAGTCAATGCATCATGTGTAGCGAGAAACTGAATGCGGTCCTCGTCTAGTTTGCGCTGCAAGGCAATTCCGGCGATGCGGGTTGAGACATTGATGAGAAGCATATCGGTTGTTGTTGGCTCACGAACTGTCGCCGAATATAACGCCAAGGTGCCCAGAACCCCTCCGTCATGTGACAGGATTGGCGTTGACCAGCATGACCTTAAATTATGTTGTTGTGCGAGACTCTTATAGTTCTCCCAAAGCGGGTCGGTCTGAATATCCGACACAATCACGGGTTTCTGCAAAAACGCAGCTGTACCACATGAGCCGACATTTGGGCCAATTTGAACGCCATCAATGGCCTTGCAATACGCTTCTGGCAGGTTTGGAGCCGAGCCATGACGAAGATGAATTCCATCGCTGTCAAGCAGCAGAATTGAACAGATTATTCCGTCAAGTTGGGATTCTATGAGGTGCACCAACTGATCGAGAATTTTCGTGATGGGAGCACTCGTGGCAATCAATTCGAGGATCGCTGCTTGCTCATCGCGAAGCGCATTTTCCTTTTTTTGTGCGGTGACATTACGGCCGATACCAATCAGACCGAAGACTTCACCTTTATCGTTGCGCAACGGGACTTTGGTCATTGAAACCCATTTTTTATGGCCAAATCGGTCAAAAGTAGGTTCTTGCAGATCGTGCATCGCTTTGCCAGACTCCATAATCTTGGCTTCAGTGTCGCTGAATATTTGCGCGACCCCTCGGGGGTAAAAGTCAAAATCACTTTTGCCGATTAAGCCCGCGCGCGTGACAGGCTTTGTATTTTCAACGAATGACAAATCGGTCGCTGTAGCCTCGTTGGCAACAAGAAACCGAGACTCGCGGTCTTTGACGAAGAGTAAATCCGGCACCCAATCGATGAGTGTCTGTAGCGACGTGCTGGTAAGATTGTTCTCGGTAATATCGTCATGCGTAGAAATCCAGCCACCATCGGGCATGTGCTGATTCCACTGCGCGATCTCTCTGCCATCGGCGAGTTTAGTTGTCCTGGTTGCAGGTGCCGAAGTCTGGTTTAGTACCATGGACTCGGACAGATAGTCTTCGATGCCCATGGCTGGGTTAGTACCAACCGTTGTTCGGCGTTCGATGACCTCACGCAAAGTTATGCCGAGTGGGATATCTTCTGGCTTCAGATGATACATTTCGGCATAGAGGCTGTTACACAGCATTAATTGCTGGGCGGCGTTAAAATAGCACACACCTTGGGTGATATTCTCCAGAACGGTATGGTAGCGCTGCACCTCGGCTTTCAGCGAAGCAACAGCGTCGTGCTCATTGCCTTCGATAAAGGCAAGTGACTCTGCGTGTAGCTTTTGTAAAACTTCCAAATCCAAGTCTTTAGGATCGGGATGCTTCTTTGGCTTAGAATTGACGTACATGAAACTTACCTCATATTCGCATCGCCCCACGTCGTCGTTAGACATTAATCGTTTAGATTTTGTGTATTTCTTCTAGTTGCTTCCAGTTGTAATAATCGACTAAAATTTGAATTAATTTAGTTACATCCTGTACATAGTCCAATTGTCCAAAGCCTTGGCGAAAGCTGTCTGATGCGGCAAGATATGACAACTTTGATGATGGAATGTGCATGACGATTTTAGAGAAGGCAGAAAGCTGGCTGGGGCAGGGACGCAGGCTGGCGCTGGCCACAGTGGTGGAAACTTGGGGCTCGGCACCGCAACCTGTTGGAAGCCAACTTTTGGTTGATGCAGAAGGCCATTTTGAAGGCGCTGTGTCCGGCGGCTGTGTTGAAGGCGAAGTCATCACCCAGGCGCAAGATGTTATAGTATCGGGCGGGCACAGGCTTTTGGAATTCGGCGTGGCTGATGAAACGGCTTGGCGCGCTGGCCTGGCTTGCGGCGGGCGCATCAAGATTTATGTTGAAGCTCTCACGTGAAAATATCCACGCTTAATGTGTTGAATGACGCCAAGCGCGCGCGCCGCGCCGTTGCACTTATCACCAACACTATCACGGGGGAAGAGCGGATCGAAACGCGCGCCGATGCGCAAGCGGGCAGTGACCTGGAAAAGGCATTTCGCTTTGATAAATCCGCCATGCTGGGCGATGAATTCATCGCTATCCATAACCCACCGTTGCGGCTGGTGATTATTGGCGCTGTATTGATTACGCAAAGTTTGATTCCCATTGCCAGGGCTTGCGGTTATGACATCACCGTGATTGACCCGCGCGGGGCCTTTGCCACAGGCGCACGCTTTCCTGATATCACACTGCTGGCGGACTGGCCGCAAGAGGTTTTGCCGGATTTTAAACTTGATGCGCGCACTGGCGTTATCGCTCTGGCGCATGATCCAAAGATTGATGATCCAGCGCTGGAAATGGCGCTTCGTTCTGAGGCTTTTTACATCGGGGCTTTGGGCTCAAAGAAATCCCATGCCGCGCGGATTGAACGGCTAACCAAGTCAGGATTTGACGCCACCGATCTGGCGCGTATTGCAGGGCCCATCGGGCTGTCAATCGGCGCTGTGGGCGCGCCTGAAATCGCCATTTCAATCATGGCGCAATTGACCCAAGCCCTCAGACTAGGGCGCTTATGAAATTCGCCGCGGTGGTTTTGGCGGCGGGCCGCTCCACCCGCATGGGGGCCAATAAATTATTGGCCGATTTAAGCGGCAGGCCCCTGCTGGCAACCACGATAAAACAAATCCAAGACTCAGGTGTGGACAAGACGGTGGTGGTAGCGGGCCATCAGGCGCAAGCCGTGGCCACGGCACTTTCCCACACTAAAGTTGTCATCATTCACAACGCGCAGTATGCGAATGGGCTTTCCACATCGGTGCGTTGCGGCATTGCGGCGGTGCAGGATTTTGATGCCGCCTTCATTTGCTTGGGCGACATGCCATTGATCCGCTTTGCTGATATGCAACGCTTGATGCAGGCGTTTAATGTAGACGAGGGGCGCAGATTGATTGCGCCCACCTATCATGGCCAATTGGGCAATCCAGTTTTGTGGGGCCAGGAATATTTCAAAGCGCTGATGGAATTGGAAGGCGACCGGGGAGCACGCAGCTTGCTGGAAGCGAGCCGCCAACAGATCACTGAAATCGCTGTGGAGCATGATGGCATTTTGCTGGATGCTGATACGCCAGAGGCGTTGGCAGAGATGAGAAAGCGGGAAGATAATTAAAGTGAAGCTCCCTTTTCCTCTTGACATTTATTCCTATCTGCGCTACACGCCTCGCCGGCGCTTCCCACTCGGGGTCCGGTTCATGACGGTGAACTTGGGCGGGCGGTGATGATAGGCTCGTCGAAGGTCAAACGTAGGCCCTCTCGGTGATGCGC
>PLXI01000034.1 GCA_003151375.1 Hyphomicrobiales bacterium | reverse complement strand
TGGACCAAGGCATTTTGCCTGGCATTGCCAGAGCCAAAATTCTTGCCGGAGCGTCACAGCTTAATTTGATTGCGCATGAGGCGACCGTTGCACCACATGATCTAACAACGGCTGATGCGGTATTCCTCACGAATTCATTGCGCTTGGCCACACCCGTGTCCACAATTGATGGCGCAAACTGCGCCATGCGTGATATAAGGTTCATCAACAGTTTTCTCAAAAGGAGCTTGTCATGAAATTTTTTGCAGACACCGGCGATGTGGCCGAAATCCGTGAATTGGCGGAAATGGGCCTAGTCGATGGCGTAACCACCAATCCTTCACTCATTGCCAAAGCCGGCAGGCCCCTCAAGGATGTTATTAAAGAAATCTGCGCCATAACCACGGGGCCGGTTTCAGCCGAAGTGGCAGCGCTGGATTTTGCCAGCATGATGAAAGAGGCCGAAGTTCTGCGTAAAATCGCCAAGAACGTGGCCGTCAAAGTGCCCCTCACCGTTGATGGCTTGAAGGCCTGTAAGGCTCTGTCATCAGATGGCACCATGGTGAATGTGACTTTATGCTTCTCGCCCAACCAAGCGTTGCTGGCCGCCAAGGCTGGCGCACATTTCGTCTCGCCTTTTATTGGTAGATTGGATGATATTCACATTGACGGAATGGATTTGGTCGCTGAGATCCGCCAGATCTATGACAATTATGACTATGCCACCAACATTTTAGTGGCTTCTATTCGCACCCCAAATCACATCAAACAAGCCGCATTGATTGGCGCTGATTATGCCACTGCTCCACCAGCGGTTTTGAAATCCCTCATCAAACATCCGCTCACTGATAAGGGCATTGAGATGTTCCTGGCGGATTGGAAAAAAACGGGACAGAGCATTTGATTCTTGAGCATGCGCTGCTTCACATAAAGCCAGGCCAGTCCGCGGCGTTTGAAGCAGCGATGAAGCAGGCCAAGCCGTTGATAGCGGCTTCTCCAGGCTTTGTTGCAATTGAAGTATACCCAGCCGCAGAAGTGCCAGACACTTATTTGCTTATGGTGAAATGGCAATCCATCGCCGCGCACCGCGATGGCTTTCGCAAGTCGCAGCGTTACGCGAAATGGAAAGCGTTGCTGCATCATTTTTATGACCCCATGCCAGAGGTTTCATATTTCTCTGAATCATCTGATGAGCAGTAACGCTCTCTTCACCATTCGCGACCAAAATTGCCACTCATGTCTGAAGCCCTCACCCTGTTCAATTTCGCCAGCGATGCCAGCACGGTGGCGCAAAGCTGGCTCAGCACATTAAAATCTGAGCGCCGCTTATCCGCCAAAACCTTGGAAGCTTATGCGCGCGATTTAGGCCAGTTTGGGTGCTTCTTGAAAGATTATCAGGCGGCTGCCGCCAGTAAGGCCGATCTCGCCGCCCTCACCGCATCAGACTTTCGCAGCTTTATGGCCAAACGCCGCAATGATGGTATTGAGAGCCGCAGTTTGGCACGCCAACTTTCGGCCATCCGCTCATTCTTTCGCCATGCGGAGCGCAGCGGTGATTTCAAATGCCCCGCAATCACCGCGGTGCGCGCACCTAAGATCGCCCATTCTGTGCCACGCCCGTTGACCGAAGAACAATCAAGCCGGATGGCCACAGAAAATATTTTGGAACACACTGAGGCTTGGATCAATGCACGTGATCAAGCCGTGCTTTGCTTGCTTTATGGTTGTGGTTTGCGCATCTCAGAAGCACTTGGCCTCAGCGTAAAACAGGCAGAGGAAAATCCGCTGGTCATCACCGGTAAGGGCGGCAAGACACGCCTTGTGCCCATCATGCCTGCTGCTGTTGAAGCCATCGCCAATTACCGCAAGCTGGCACCTATGCCGCTGTTGGCATCGCAGGCCTTATTTCGCGGCGCAAAGGGCGGCGCACTCAGCCCACGCATTATTCAGCTTTTGGTAGAGCGTTTACGCGGCGCATTGAATTTGCCAGACACGGCAACGCCTCACGCCTTGCGCCATTCATTTGCATCACATCTCTTGGACAATGGCGCAGATTTGCGCGTGATCCAAGATCTGCTCGGCCACGCTTCGCTTTCATCAACTCAAATTTATACGGAAGTAAACCGCAAGCATCTGCTCGAACAATATAGCAAGGCCTTTGGTTAAACCTATTAAGCTGCCTCGAGTTGCTTATTACTCTCTAAGGCACGCAAGATAGTATCCAATAATTGCTGAGGCTCAACCGGCTTGCGCATGAATTCAAACACTTTCAAGTCGGCGGCGCGCTGTTGGGTGCTGCGTTCAACGTCCGCCGTCACCAATACATAGTTGGCCTTGGCGCCCATGGCTTCCAATGTTTCCACAACATCAAGACCGTTCTTTACGCTGCCCAAACGAAAGTCAAAAAGTCCAACCGAAAAGGTTTGGTCAACCGCAAATTCCATAGCACTTTCCGGATCAGAAAAACCCTTCACAGTATAACCGGTGTCAGCCAAAAGTTCGGCGATGCTGGTGAGAAGATCCACATCATCGTCAAGAATTAGAATATCGACATCTTTTTTGGTCATTTGAAACCCGTCCCTATCCTCAGGACATTGCCACAAACCTCTACAAACCACTTTAAGTTAATGTCTCAAATTTTATGAATGTATCGCCCGGCCAGAAACCGCCATGGCGGCTTCCTTAACAGCTTCTGAAAGAGTGGGATGCGCATGGCAGGTGCGGGCTAAATCTTCGGCCGAACCGCCAAATTCCATCAATACCGCCATCTCATGAATAAGCTCACCGGCTTGAGCGCCAATAATATGGCAGCCAAGAACGCGGTCTGTCTTGGCATCAGCAAGAATTTTCACAAAGCCATCGGTTGTTTGATTAGCCTTGGCGCGGCCATTGGCCAGAAAAAGAAACTTCCCCACTTTATAGTTAACGCCTGCTTGCTTCAGCTCTTCTTCGGTTTGGCCAACTGACGAAACCTCAGGCGCTGTGTAAATCACGGCCGGGATCACATCATAATTCACATGGCCAGCTTGGCCTGCCAATAACTCTGCGACTGCAATGCCTTCGTCCTCGGCCTTGTGCGCCAACATTGGCCCAGCGATCACATCGCCGATGGCATAAATGCCTTTGACGGACGTGGCGTAATGCGCGTCCACCTCAATGCGGCCACGCTGATCTTTTTTGATGCCTGCCGCCTCACAACCCAAGCCCACAGTGTTGGGCACACGGCCCACAGCCACCAGAACCACATCAGACTTGATCTCTTCAGCAGCCCCACCCGCTGCAGCTTCAACACTGAGTGTAACGCCAGCATCAGATGTTTTGGCCGCCATCACCTTGCTCGACAGTTTGAAAGTGAAGCCCTGCCGCTCCAACAAGCGCTGAAAATTCTTGGCCACTTCAGCATCCATGCCGGGCACGATGCGATCAAGATATTCAATCACTGTTACCTTGCTGCCAAGCCGCGCATAGACCGAGCCAAGCTCAAGGCCAATAACGCCCGCACCAATAACGGTGAGTGTGGCTGGAATTTTCTCCAACACCAATGCACCAGTGGAAGTGACAATCTGCTTTTCATCAATCGCAACGCCCTTGAGATTGGCGGATTCCGAACCCGTGGCAATCACAATGCTTTTGGCTTGATGAATGGTCTCGCCCACTTTAACTTGGCCAGCACCAATAATGGTGGCCGATCCACGGATCACTTCCACTTTGT
>PLXI01000016.1 GCA_003151375.1 Hyphomicrobiales bacterium | reverse complement strand
TCTTTATTATCTCAACGTGATGGCTGGGCCAAAGCGGGTGTGGAAGTTCAACAACGCCAAGGAACATGAGTGGTTGTTGAAGGCCTAAATTTTAAACATTCCGTCAACCTTTGTTTAACCAAATTGCAACTTGGCTGGCGCAAGCTTGGCTCACGATAAATAGGTTTGTGAGGCTTGCCATGCGTGATGCTTTTCCTTTGGCCGATGGTTTTGTAATTTCTTGCCCCGTCATGGCGGTTGGTCCATCTCCCGTGCGCGAGATCAGAAAACGCGGCAATATTCCCCTGGTTTTGCAAGAAGATGTTGTGGTGGAATTGAAACGCTCAGATATGGTCGAAAGCTGGCGTTCGACTTGCGCCTTGGCGCGCGGCAAAGCTGATACACTCATGAAAACCGCAGCTGCACGTATCTCTGGTGCTTTGGAAGATGAAGATAGCTGTGACATTGAACGCTTGGCCGAAGATATGACCGCCTTCTTTTTGCTGGCGGTTCGGCAAAAGGGCCTGGATGTGAATGAAGCGGCGCGGTATTGCGCGTTATCTTGGCATGAACGGGCCGCAGAGCCGTTGAGCTTGCGCTGCTTCTAGCAACAATCTGTTGTGAGCATGAACCTTAGGTCCATTTACTAAGCCGTTGAATTTTGGCAGCTTGTTAACTCCTCAAGGGTTAGATTAAGTGCTTCACGCAGAGGACGCGCATGTTCGCTTCAAACTTTCGCTTTGGCCTAGAAGTTCTGTTCTGCGTTGTGTTGCTTTTTGTTTTTACATTGCGTTTGAAAGTGCGGCCGCGCGCGTCACTGCTGATCAAAGTTCCCGTTGATAAGGTCTGGGCTTTGCTGGTTCCTTATCATGGCAAAATTGACCAATGGGGCAGCACGCAAATTGTCACCAGTTTGATTTCGCATGAGACTAGAAGCTACGCAATCGAATATGCCACCACCCAAAGCAATGGCACAGTGCGCAAATTCTTTGCTCAGTTCGCTTTGGCGGAAGTGGTGGAAAATCATTTGCTGGTGATGAAGCGCGAAGGCTTAGAAGGCAAAAGTACTAATAATGAGCTCCTAGAAATACGCCACGAATTTAAGACAATAGGTGCGGCCACGCGCCTATCCACAACTTATGTCTGGGGTCGAAGGCCGTTTCTCGCCCAGCTTTTGGCACGGGCTGATCTGTGGAGCGGCATTTTCCGGATCAAGACTTTGGCGGAGACGGGCAAAGCCAACAACAAGTCCTACTGGATCATCAACGGCCTGGTGGCCTTGGTGACGGGCCTTGCCAGTATTTTTGCCTTTGGCTTGTTCGTAGGTTGGTTTGTAGCAATCGTTATTGTATTTGCTTTGCTGGTGCATGAATTTGGCCATCTGCTGGCCTTCAGATTGATCGGGCAACCATGGGGACGCATTATCTTCTTGCCTTTTCTCGGTGCTGTGGCGGTTCCGCGTTTGCCTTATGAAAGCCAAGCCCAAAGTGTGTTTGCCGCTTTGATGGGGCCGGGATTTTCCGTTCTTTTAGCTTTGGCTTGTGTCGTACCGGAGTTCTTGGGATGGCCAAGTGCAAAAGTATTTTTGGCCATTGGCGCACTGACCACAGTATTGAATGCATTCAATATGATACCGGTTGAGCCGCTCGATGGCGGCGTGGCGCTGCGCTCTATCATGACGCGCTTAACTGGCGGAAGAGCTTGGTCTGGTCTGGTGGCCATAGGTTTGCTCACTATTGGCTTTGGTTTTGCCAGTGGACAAATTGTTTATGTGATTTTCGGTTTGATGGCGGTGTTGGCCAATTTATGGCGACGCACGATTGATTTTGGACTTCTTCCACTTTCAAGTTTGCAGCTTTGTATTTCCTTCTTTGGTTATGCCGCCATTACAGGCGCACATTTATCGATGATGGATTGGTTCTTGCGACAGTTGGGCCTGTGATTTTGCAAATGCAACTTGATGAAGCACAACGGCAAGTGGCTGCGCATTTTGATGCGCTGAAAATTGAACTGCGCAAAGGCAGGGGCACATTTGTTGCGCGGTTTTTTGGGCGTTCAATCAGTACTCCAAAGGGGCTTTATGTGTGGGGCATGGTGGGCCGCGGCAAAACCATGTTGATGGACAAGTTTTTTGAAAGCGCACCGGATCTGCCGAAACGGCGCATACATTTTCATGCCTTCATGCAGGAGGTTCACGCCGCAAGAACGGCGCATAAATCTGATGATGTAATTGCAGAAATTGCTGATGGCGTTGCGGCACGTGCAAAGCTTCTGTGTCTTGATGAAATGCAAGTGGCCGATATTGCCGATGCGATGATTTTGGGGCGCTTGTTTGAGGCCCTATGGGCGCGCGGCGTGGTGATTGTGACAACCTCTAACCAACCGCCAGACGAGCTTTATAAGGATGGCCTCAACCGTCAATTATTTCTACCTTTCATTGCGCGCCTGAAAGAGGCTCTCGATATTGTGCATTTGGGTGATGGGCGCGATTATCGACTGGGCCGGATGACGGAAGATAAAACCTATCTCACTCCACTTGGCCCCAAAGCCGATGCGGCCATGGACGAAATCTGGGGCAAACTGACTGATGGCGAAGCGGGGCAGAGGATCAAGCTTACTCTTTTAGGCCGCAAGCTGGTTGTGCCCCAAGCGGCGCATTCCTGTGCAAGATTTAATGTTCATGATTTAACTGATCAGCCCTTAGGCGCAGCGGATTTTCTTGCCATTGCGCAAAATTTTAACACGGTTTTTGTGGAGCAAGTGCAGATATTCAAAGCTGCTGAGCGCAACCAAACAAAGCGCTTTATTTTGATGATTGATACGCTTTATGATGCCGGTTGCAAGTTGGTGATCTCGGCTGAGGCAGCACCCGAAGCACTTTGCGTATCCGGCCCGCATAAAGCTGAGTTCCTGCGCACGGCTTCACGCCTGCGTGAGATGCAGTCGCAAAGTTGGTGGTTGAAGGGCGCAACTCAATAAATGACTATTGAAGCGGCTTCGCAACAGGGCTAGAGAAGCCCCAAATTATTGCACTGCAACAGGGGTATAAAATGGCGCGTAAGAAAATTGCACTTATCGGCGGCGGCATGATTGGGGGCACATTGGCGCACCTCGCAGCCCTTCGTGAACTGGGTGACATTGTGGTGTTTGATATTGCCGAAGGCCTGCCGCAAGGCAAGACGTTGGATCTTTCGCAAGCTGGCCCAGTTGAAGGGTTTGATGCGAAACTCACCGGCACCAATTCTTATGAAGGCATTGCAGGCGCTGATGTTTGCATTGTCACTGCTGGTGTGCCGCGCAAGCCGGGCATGAGCAGAGATGATCTGGTTGGCATCAATCTTAAGGTGATGAAATCAGTTGGCGAAGGCCTCAAGGCCCATGCGCCAAATGCTTTTGTGATCTGCATCACTAACCCTCTCGATGTGATGGTGTGGGCCTTGCAGAAATTCTCTGGCCTGCCCACCAATAAGTTGATTGGCATGGCAGGTGTTTTGGATTCTGCACGCTTTCAACATTTTCTCGCTGATGAATTTAAAGTGTCGGTGAAAGATGTGAATGCCTTTGTGATGGGCGGGCATGGNNGTGCCTGATCTCATCAAGATGGGTTGGAGCACACAGGAAAAGATCGACAAGATTGTTCAGCGCACGCGTGATGGTGGTGCGGAAATCGTCAACTTGCTTAAAACCGGCTCGGCCTATTATGCGCCTGCCTCATCGGCCATTGCGATGGCGGAGAGCTATCTCAAGG
>PLXI01000204.1 GCA_003151375.1 Hyphomicrobiales bacterium | reverse complement strand
GATATAGCCGGGGCAGATGGCATTGACGGTGATGCCCTTGGCCGCACCTTCCTGGGCCAAAGATTTAACAAAACCAATTTCGCGAGCTTTAGCGGCAGCATAATTGGCTTGACCCATTTGACCCTTTTGGCCGTTGATGGATGAGATACAAATGACACGGCCAAAGCCACGGTCACGCATGCCGCCCCAAATTGGTTGGGTCATATTAAACAGCGAGGTGAGGTTGGTGTTTAAAACCTCTTGCCATTGTTGCAGCGTCATCTTGTGGAACATCGCATCACGCGTGATGCCTGCGTTGTTGACGAGAATATCAACGGGGCCCAGATCAGCTTCAATTTGTTTAAGGGTGGCGACACAGGCAGCGGCGTTAGACACATCACATTTAAAAACTGCAATGCCGGTTTCAAGATTGAAGTTCTTGGCGGCTTCATCATTGCCAGCATAAATCGCTGCAACTTGGCAGTCCTTGGCTTTCAAGGCTTTTGAAATGGCAGCACCAATGCCTCTGGTTCCACCGGTGATGACGGCTACGCGGCTCATGTTTCCATTTCCCTTACTCTGCTTTTTATTATCATGCCGCAGAGAGGCAATGGGGGCAACTGGTTTGAGCGCATTTAAGCATGACTAAGCGCTTGGTGGGTTTCGTGGCATTCGAAACCGAGGAGATAGAAGGGTGCGTGGGGAAGTCCGACGCAGTGCCACTGGCTTTAAGTGGCTATGATGGCGTTGGGTTTCCCCACGCAAGATAGGTTTTTATAACACTCAGAACCTTTATAACCGGAGCCACCTTTAAGGCCTGGGTATTTCTGAACGCACATCACCGAGAGGGCCTACGTTTGACCTTCGACGAGCCTATCATCACCGCCCGCCCAAGTTCACCGTCATGAACCGGACCCCGAGTGGGAAGCGACGGGGAGGCGTGTAGCATGACATAGGAATAAAGTCAAGGGGATTGTTGTCGTGCGTTACCTTAGAGGTGTGTTGAAAATTGATTGAATTTAATGCCATTATGATTGGATGTGGCGAACTCAGATTCTATGGATTCCTGTTGCTGTATGCGGGCTTGTAGCGTTCATGCTTCAAGTTCCACCTGAAAATGTAACCAACGGGCTAAGCAAATGGGCGCTCGTTCTGGGTATCCCTATTCCTGATTCATGGGCTAAAGCTACAGTGCCGCTATGGCTTCCATGGGCATTTTGGGTAGTGGCATTGGGAGTCTTTTTTTGGCCAACTATCTCTCGGTGGTTATTGCACCACCCCACCCCAACAATGGACGTGAACCAAACGCTCCCTCAGCCAAAGCGTATGCCGCTTTTGGAGGCTGCAACTCGAGCATATGAGCAGCTTAGACTTAATAACGCAGCCGTAGCAAAACACGCAGAATATTTAAACCAAGATGGATCCCATGGAATTATCACATGGTTTTGTCTCGCAATGACATCTGATCAACACTCTTATGGCCAGCTCGTCAAACTAACTGGTCGCCGTAGACCCTCTCGATTGGACGAACAGATAAACATCAACAATCCGCATTCTGATTTCAAGTTTGAAAATGAAACGCTGATATTAAAAGAACGCAATTCGGATGTGATTTATGATAATCTGACTATTGATCCTCAACAACTTCCCAGTGCAATCCGAGCACTTGGCCACTTAAGTGGGACGCATGCAGGAAACCTCTGACTAATGTCCAAGAAGTTTGATACTCTCCTAGATTCAATGTTCACGAAGTCTCCTTCGGAACTCAACGCGCGCAGATTTGGGAAATGAAGCCTGAAATTGCTTCAAAGTCTATTGTTCGGCCAGCTGGCAAACGCCTCGCGCGAGAATGTGAAGCGCAACGCTTTGCACGCAGTGACGCGTATTAGGGTTAGGTGCGGTCGTTCTAACTCACCGCTCCAAACACATCGCAACACCCATGCCACCGCCGATGCAAAGCGTGGCCAGGCCTTTCTTGGCATTGCGGCGGCCCATCTCAAACAACAGCGTGTTGAGAATGCGCGCACCTGAGGCACCGATGGGGTGGCCAATAGCGATTGCCCCACCATTCACATTTACCTTGGCTGTATCCCAGCCCATATCTTTGTTGACCGCACAGGCTTGAGCGGCGAAGGCTTCATTGGCTTCGATCAAATCTAAATCAGCGGCGTTCCAGCCGGCTTTCTTCAACGCGGCGCGTGAAGCAGGGATTGGGCCTGTGCCCATGATGGCAGGGTCAACCCCTACTGAGGCCCAGCTTGCGATGCGGGCCATTGGTGTGAGCCCGCGCTTGGCGGCTTCGGCTGATGTCATCAAAATGGCAACAGCCGCACCATCATTGATGCCTGAGGCGTTGGCGGCCGTGACTGTGCCATCTTTGGCAAAGGCTGGCTTGAGTTTGGCGAGGCCGTCCAAGGTCACGCCCTTTTTTATATATTCGTCTTCAGCCACGATCACATCGCCCTTGCGGGTGGAAATCGTGACGGGCGTGATTTCGTCCTTGAACTTACCGGCACTTTGCGCGGCCTCGGCCTTGTTTTG
>PLXI01000209.1:3762-6250 GCA_003151375.1 Hyphomicrobiales bacterium | reverse complement strand
TGCGGCTTTGGTTGGTTGATGTATGATGCCGCCACCATGATCTCATTTTATGAGCATGAAGCCCAAGCGCCTGAGATGATCCAGCGCTGGATTGAGGGCTACCGCAACATCCGTCAGCTTTCTGTTGAGGATGAGCAAGCCATTCAAACGCTCATCATGCTTCGGCGTATTCTGCTACTGGCGTGGATGGGCAGCCACCGCGATATTGATCTGGCCCGCAAAGTTGAACATACTTTTGCAGATCAGTCATCGTCGCTTTGCGAACTTTTCTTATTGTCCGGCAAAGTTTTTTGAGCTTCGGCCGCCTTCTTGGATTTCTGAGCAGAAATATAGCCCGGCAAGTGTGCAGCATCGGGTGAAGATGAAAACTCCATCGCCTCAACAAACCCTTTGGTGAAATTTTTCTTCAGCAGCTTGAGTGCTATGCGACTGCGATAAAAATCCGCCCATAGAAATTCTGCAAATGGAGTTTCCGATTTGGTAAAGCCTCCACGCAAGCGCACGAAACCTGCCAAACTGCGATAAGGATCATCTTCCATATCTTCAATCTTACGAGGGATTGCGCTGATCGGGCGCTTACGTCCTTTGCCATCAAAGGGGTGAAGCCAACCTTTGGCCGACATCTCGGCCCAAAATTTGCTGCGCGGAGTTTTGCTCAAATCACCTAGCAAAACCACTGGAGCAGTTTCAAAACCCTCATCCAACAAGGCATGGGCAAGGTGGTGATGATCCACCACAAATAATTGTTTCGCCGGGCCAGCTACCACGCGAATGGGATTTTCCAATATAAAATTGACCAATTCAGAGGGCCTGCGCTCACGCGCCCGAAGGCCCTTACGCTTTGCTTTCACCAACCTCTTGCCAACGGCAATCTGTGTGGGCCTGAGAAGTTTTACCTCAATACTTTGCACTGTCATTTTGCAATCCCTACCGGAGCAGCTTTGGGCGAAACTGCACTTCTCGGTGTGACAACGCAAGAGGGCAGCGAAGACCTAAACTCACGCCTCCGCTGTCCTACAGTATGGATCGTGGTTTACTTCGCCTGTGTTGCCGCAGCTTTCGCCGCATCAATCAGCGGCTGGGCTTCAGCGAGACAATCTTTCATCGCTTGTGTGCCACACATAATGCCAACACTGACATTGGGGCCAAGCTGCAGATGAAAACCCTGCTTGCCCATCATGTCTGGACCACCAGGCCCACGCATTTCGCCGCGCATATCGTGGCGGTGGCCTGCCATGTGCCTATGCCACCAGCCCTGTTGCACGCCGCCTGGGCCTTGGTCCGCTTGGGCCTGAGCTTGCGGTTGTGCCGGTGCTGCGGCTTGATCATCTGCATAAGCAATTCCACCCAAAAGGCCGAGCGCCAAGGTGCCGATCAGTAACTTGTTTAACATGCGGATACTCCATAGTTTTTACTAACCGCCCGAATTGGCGGGTTCTATGGTTAGACGGAATGGCAGTCCCTCTCCGTCGTGAATTACAAAAGGTTATATCGAAAGGCCGCCATCAATCACAAAGGCTTGGCCCGAGATGAAAGCACTTTCGTCGCTGGCGAGATAAACCACCATGGCAGCAACCTCATCAGCCCGCGCGAGGCGGCCCATAGGCTGGCGGGCGATAAAGGCGGCACGCGCCTTTTCCACATCACCTTGAGCTTTCATTCGGTCAAATAGACTTGGTGTATCCACCGTCCCGGGGCACACGGCATTACAGCGAATTCCTTTGGTAACAAAATCCGCCGCAACAGATTTAGTGAGGCCGATGACAGCGGCTTTGGTTGTACCATAGGCAAAACGATTGGGCAGGCCTTTGATGGATGAACACACCGATGCCATGTTGATAATAGAGCCACCACCCTTAGCCACCATCATCGGCAAATAGGCTCTAATCATGTGATAATGTGCGCGCACATTGAGATTGAAAGAAAAATCGAAATCTTTATCTTCGGCTTCCAAAATGGTGCCTTGGTGCACAAAGCCGGAACAGTTGAACAATGCGTCCACAGCTCCAGTTTTTGCAGCCGCTGAGGCAATGTCCTCAGCACTCAAAACATTCAAGGTGAAGGTCGAAATGCCGGGCTGGTCTTTGGCTAAAGCCTCCAATAGATCGGCCCGTATGTCGGTGGCCCAGACTTTTGCGCCTTCTTTGGACATGGCGATGGCACTGGCGCGGCCAATGCCCTGCGCCGCTGAGGTAACCAAGACTGTTTTGCCGGAAAGTCTACCTGTCATTTTTTTCTCCCAATTTGAGTCAAGTTACTTTCGTTAGCCCCGCAAGTCCATCACTAGAAAAGCAGGGCGCCATGGTTAACACACCGTTAACGCCCTTGGCCGCACAAAGGAGCTTGATTCGAGTGTTTGGATGATGCGTCACGATGAACTGAAACAGCCGCTGCAACGGCGCAGCCTGATGGAACGGCTTTGGAAGCAAAGGCCCTCGGCCTTGGCAACCAGCTTTGCCGTGCTATTCATTACCTATGCGGTTGGTGG
>PLXI01000209.1:0-3753 GCA_003151375.1 Hyphomicrobiales bacterium | reverse complement strand
ATAACAACCGCTGGCATTGACAAGGCCGACACCGCCTCACAGGCAGAAGCAGATGCTCCGGTTGACGGCGAACAGCCGCGCCAAAAAATTACAAAGCTAGACAGCCATGTTACGATCATTACCAACTCAAGGCCCAGCCTGACGAAAGCGCCTATCGCTGCAATCACTGAAGATAGCCCCGATGGCCCTCTGCCCAAAATCGCCGCCAATGGCCGCAAAGCATCAGAACTTTACGCCAAACAAGCACTGATGAGCGACATGCAAGGCGATGGGCCGCGCATTGCCTTGGTGATCGGCGGCATGGGCCTCAGTGAAAAGCTGACAAGGAAGGCGATCAATGATGTGCCCGCAAATGTAACTTTCGCTTTTGCCCCTTATGGGAACAATCTTCAGGCACAGGTGGATCGCGCGCGTGACGCAGGCCATGAAGTCTATTTGCAGTTGCCGATGGAACCTCTTGGTTATCCAGTCAACAATCCCGGCCCCAAAACTTTGCTTGCCGACCAAGACGCCAAAAATAATGGCGCCAGCTTGCAGTGGCTGTTGTCGCGCTTTGCAGGCTATGCTGGCGTGATCAATTATATGGGCGGGCGTTTTCTCACCGCTCCCAATGCATTGCGACCTTTGCTGACCGAAATTAAACAGCGNNTAAACTATATCGAAGACAGCAACACCCAAAACACGATGACCGATCAAGTGGCTGGCAGCATCAACATGCCAGTGCGGCACGGCGTAATTGTGATTGATCAAGCCGCTGATGCCTCGTCCATCGCAACCGCTCTGGACAGTCTTGAACAAGAGGCGAGGAATGGCGGCGTTGCCATCGGCACCGGCTCTGGCCTTGATGTTACAATCGATGCGGTGCGTGATTGGCTGAGCGAGGCACGCCAACGCGGCGTGATCATTGTTCCAGTTTCCGCAAGCTTCAAAGGTAATTTGGGCTGATGAGCCATCCAGAAATCACCGCTTACCGTCCATGCGTAGGAATTATGCTGCTCAACTCAAAGGGTGAGGCCTGGATAGGTCGGCGTTTTGAAAAGCAGAATGATGACGGCATTGGCAAATGGTGGCAAATGCCGCAAGGCGGTGTTGATGCGGGCGAAGATCTGCTGGCTGCCGCCAAGCGCGAACTTTATGAAGAAACCGGTGTCACGAGCGTCTCCCTATTGGCGCAATCAAAAGATTGGCACATCTATGATTTGCCTGAACACTTGATCNNCGGCAAATATCGCGGCCAAAAGCAAATGTGGTTTGTTTTCCGCTTTGAAGGTGACTTGGCCGAGATCACATTAAAAGTGCCGGGCCAAAAACAAGAATTTGATGATTGGCGCTGGGCCAAACGAGACGAGGTGTTAGACCTTATCATCCCTTTCAAACGCGAGGTTTACGTGAGCGTGTTGAAAGAATTCCAGAGCTTGGGCGCTTAACCCTCGTCCCATCCGCGCCGTCCGGGCTTGCGCCGTTGAATATTAACCGGCGGCAGGCCGGGCCCCTCATCTGAGAAAAGCGCGCGTCGGATTTTTCTTAATACCACACCGCGCTGCTTATCATCGGCAGCAGAATCGAGTGCACTGTGAATATCGCCCAACACTGATTGATATTCATTGTTCCAATCAGGCTTGGCCACCAGCGCATGATTAAGCCGTGGCAACAACGCACCTGATCCTTGTTCCACCAATTGCGCCACTGAACCTGAAAGCTCGTAGGCCTCATCCAGCGACGGGATAATAATGCGTTCAGGTGGGACCAATTTACTCGCATCAGCCGCCAGCGCATGTTGTCGTGGTTCTTCGCCATGGGTGAGAAACAGGTTTCGTGCAATCGGCAAACGGTGCTCGATCCATTGCACCAGTTCTGGTCCATCGGCATGGCCGGAATAGTCGTCAATTGTTCGAATTGTAGCAGCCACAGTCACATCTTGGCCCATGATGCGAACATGTTTGGCACCACCTAAAAGAACTGAGCCAAGTGTACCTTCGCCTTGATAGCCAACAAATAGAACGGTGGTGGATTTCTGCCACAAATGATTGAGTAAATGGTGACGAATGCGGCCCGCTTCCGCCATCCCCGACGCTGAGATCACAATATAGAAACCCTTAAACAGGTTGAGCGCCTTAGATTCTTCTACAGTTTCGGTGGCCTTAACGTAAGGTGATGAAAGTGCGCGCGCTAATTCATCTCCATGCTGCAACTCCGCCGCATGCTTGCGGAAAACCTGTGTCGCCTTGTTGGCCAAAGGCGAGTCAATAAACAAAGTGGCCTTTGGCACTTTGCCGGATTCCATCAATGACACAATATCGGTGACTATTTCTTGCGTGCGCTCAACCGCAAAGGCCGGAATAAGCAAAGCGCCACCGCGTGCGGCAGCGGCATTTAATTCAATAGCCAAAAGTTCGCGTCGCTTATCTTCGTCGCGCTCAAAGCGATCTTTGCCACCATAGGTGCTTTCACAAATCACATAATCCCAATTTGTTGGCCCTTCTGGATCAGTCTCCAACATTTTATTGTCTGGCCCAATGTCGCCAGAGAAAAGTATGCGCAAGGCTTTTTGACCTTCTTGTTCCACTTCCACTTCAATGGAGCCAGAACCCAACAAATGTCCGGCGTTCCAATAGCGCATGCGGATGCCGTCGGCAGGAGTGAACCATTCTTCAAAATTTTCTGATTGGAATTGCTCCAGACACGCCATCGCATCAAGCAAAGTATAAATTGGCAACGCTAACGCCACACCTTTGCGGGCATTGCGCCTGTTAAGCTGCAATACATCCATCTCCTGGATATGACCCGAATCTGGAATCATAATCGCGCAAAGGTCGGTAGTTGCAGCAGTGGCATGAATTTTCTTTTTGAAGCCCTGCTTGGTCAACTTGGCCACCACCCCGGTGTGATCAATATGAGCATGGGTTAGAACCAATGCATCAATGCTGTCTGGCTTGAAGGGGAATGCACGCGAATTCAGCTCGTTCATGCTGCGCGAGCCCTGGAACATGCCACAATCGATTAGCACGCGCGCCTTGGGCGTTTCAATCAGATAACAAGAACCGGTAACCGTTCTCGCCGCGCCATGGAAGTGAAGCTTAATCGTCATCAAATGATCCTTTCAATCATGGCAATTTCAACCCGCGTCTCACCAATTCATTCCAAGCGCCAGCGGGCGTGTCAGCCATAGTGAAGAGATTTAGATCGGCGGCCTTTATCAATTTTGAATCCACAAGATGTTGGAAATTCACAATCTTGGTCCAAAATTTTGAATCATNNTAAGCACAATAGGAATTGGCTTTGGCATTTTGCCGGTTTGCCGCAGGGTAAGTAATTCAAACATTTCATCAAATGTGCCAAAGCCACCCGGGAAAACCACCAATGCAGAAGCCCGCATTGCAAAATGCATTTTGCGCATAGCGAAATAATGAAAAAGGAATGTGAGATTAGGCGTGGAGAATGGATTAGGTTCCTGCTCCATTGGCAACCTTATATTAAAACCAATGCTAGGCGCACCCACATCATAAGCGCCGCGATTTGCCGCTTCCATGGTGCCGGGCCCGCCACCCGTTGCAATTACATTCTGACGCGCGCGGTCTGATTGATCCTTGGCGCCACCGTTTTCAGAACAAATCCGCCCAAATTCTCGCGCCGCTTCATACCAACCGGAGGGATCTCCTTCACGCACCCGCGCTGATCCGAATACCACCACGGTGGATTCAATCTTCATGTTTCGCAAGGCTTCTTCAGCTTTCATATATTCAAGCTGAAAAC
>PLXI01000199.1 GCA_003151375.1 Hyphomicrobiales bacterium | reverse complement strand
TCATCCTCACGCGGAGTGCAACAATAAGAATGCTGAATAGTTGAATTGCCGTGGTGACCACGACGAATAACATCAAGATTCCAACGGTACTAAATAATTTCATGTCATGCTCTCAGCCCGTGAACTGCCTCTGTTACAGATTGAACTTGCATCTTTGCAGGCTGAACATCTGGCGTAGTCCAGCTCAACACGTGGAGCTGGCCATCATCGTTTTCTCCAATTGCAGTACAATTATCGAGCCAGTCACCACAATTGGCGTAAACGATGCCAAACTTCTGATGAATCTCTGGGCTATGAAAATGACCGCAGATAATTCCGTTTGCGGCATGTTCGTCAACCAAAACTGTAACTCTTCGTGTGAAGGGTTCGCCTCGAGTAACCAAGAAATTCATTCGGGCAGTTATTGTTTTCATCATGCTCCAGTCATGCATTCCCCGTGAACGTCTTGCCCTATTCAGAATGTCATTTAGATGACGAATGGCGTGATCGATGTGCCTTCCCAAAGTAGTAAGCCATTTGGCGTGCTGAACGACCATGTCAAAGCAGTCTCCATGGATGACCAGAAAGCGCTGTCCGTCAGCGGTTAGATGAATAAGCCAATCTAGGATTTCGACGGAGCCCAAAAAATTGCTGCAAGCTTGGCGAGAGAGGTTGTCGTGATTGCCCGCAATGTAAACAATTCGTTGGCCATTTGAGGCTTTGGCGATCAGGCTTTTAACAACAGCATCGTCGGCCATTGTGTTGCCCAATCCAGATATGCGCGGATTATCAAACACGTCACCTACCAAATAGATTGTTTCAGCTGTATTCCACTTAAGGAAATCAAGAATACGATCCGAACGGCAAGCCTTTGCACCAAGATGCAGATCGGAAATAAACAAACTGCGATAGTGATGACTTAAATTTGGCGAAGTTGTCAAAGTCATGCTCCCTCTCCTTTGACTCGTTGCAGCTTGAGATAGTGAGACTATTTAACGCTTTAGCAATCAGAAAGTTCCAACGGTCGGGCTTCAGTTTCACGGCGTTTCAGATTATGAAGATGCCTAAGATCGCTTCTTGTTTTTCATTTTCAGCTGAGACTTCAACGCAAACACCGGTTCCATTGCTTGCAATTCATCATCTGGCAGATGGCACATGATGCTGTGGCCTTTTGCCAGCTGCTTAACGGGTGGCAATTGCTGCTCGCAGATTGCGCCAATTTTGCGCGGGCACCGGGTTTGGAATGGGCAGCCAGTTGGCGGTGTGATGGCAGAAGGCAATTCACCCTGAAGCACAATACGTTTTTTGACGATGGATGTATCTGCAATAGGAACCGCTGAAAGCAGCGCCTCAGTGTAAGGATGATAGGGCGGGGCGAAAACTTGTGTTGCTGTGCCTTGCTCCATCACATGGCCCAGATACATCACGACAATGCGGTCTGCCAAATAACGCACCACCGAAAGATCATGGCTGATGAAGACGATTGTGGTTTTGTGTTCGCGTTGAATATCGGTGAGCAAGCCCGTGATGGCGGCCTGCACAGAAACATCAAGTGCGGAGACGGGTTCATCGGCCACCACCACAGCCGCCTTGCCACCAAAGGCACGTGCAATGCCAATGCGTTGCTTTTGGCCACCGGATAATTGNNGCAACACCAAATTTTTTGAGCGTGCGGCCAATTTGTGAGCCCACGCTGTGGCTGGGGTTCAGTGTCTCAAACGGGTTTTGGAACACCAACTGCAGATTGGAAATGAGGCCAGGCGGACGCTTTTTAACTGGCAACTGGCCGATCTCGTTGCCATTGATGAAAACTTCACCGCTGGTTGCCGTATCAAGCCCCATCAACACCCGCGCCACGGTGGATTTACCACAGCCCGATTCACCCACGATGGCCAGCGTTTCAGATTCACGCGCCTCGAAATCAATCTTTTCATTGGCTTTCACCACGCGCGCCGGTTTGCCCCAGCCGCTTTTCAGCGCGTAGTATTTCCGCAGGTTTTTTACCTGCAAAACAACTGGGCCAATTTTAGGTGGCTTTTGAGTAGAGCCCAATTTATCCGGCACTTTCCATTTTATTTCTGAGGCGCGGGCACAGCGCACTTCATGTGTGCTTTCGCGTGCAACACTTTGCATCACTTGTGGGAGATCACACACACCGGCTTTGAAATAGTCACAGCGCGGGCCAAATGTGCAGCCAGTAGGCCTTTCACGCGGCAAGGGCAGTTGGCCGCGTATGGGCACCAATGGCCTGGCAAAGCGGTCAGCCGTTGGCAGCGGCAAGGTTTGCAGCAGGCCACGGGTATATGGATGGCGCATGTGGTCGAAGACTTGAGCGACGTTGCCAACTTCAACCGCTTGGCCGGAATACATCACACAAATACGGTCACACGTTTCAAGGATCAGGCCAAGATTATGTGAAATGTAAATCATCGCCGTGCCAGTTTTTTTGGCCAGATCGCGGATGAGTTCGACAACACCCGCCTCAACAGTCACGTCCAATGCCGTTGTCGGTTCATCCAACAGTAGAAGTTTGGGCTTTGACAGCAACGCCATGGCGATCACCACACGCTGTTGTTGCCCGCCGGAAAGTTGATGTGGATATGAATTCAAAATGCGTTGTGGGTCTGGCAAGCGCACAGCGTCCAGCAATTCAATGGCGCGCAATTCTGCTGCCTTGGCATCAAGGCCCTCATGCACCATGGGCACTTCGATCAATTGATCACGAATGCGCATGGACGGATTGAGGGAGGCCATCGGCTCTTGGTAAACCATGGCAATTTGCGATCCGCGAATCTGGCGCAATTCCTGTTCCGACATTTTGCGCA
The DNA here is from genome assembly GCA_003151375.1 of Hyphomicrobiales bacterium. Taxonomy (GTDB): domain Bacteria; phylum Pseudomonadota; class Alphaproteobacteria; order Rhizobiales; family Aestuariivirgaceae; genus Aestuariivirga. The sequence continues at coordinate 8,215 of PLXI01000199.1, read as the reverse complement.
TGTCACGGCCAAGGAAGATAATCTCGCCTGATGTTACAGCGCCATTGCGCCCCAGATATTGCATGATGGCGAGAGCGACAGTGGATTTCCCGCAGCCAGATTCACCCACAATGCCAACTGCCTCACCGGCGTTCACTGTTAAGTTGAAATCATAGACGGCGGGAACCTCGCCAGCACGGGTATAATAAGAGATCGAAATATTTTTGCACTCGAGCACGGGCTGGGTCATGGTCAATCCCTCAACGCAATTTCGCGCAGACCATCCGCCATGAGATTGAGGCCGAGCACGAGAGAAGATATCGCCAGTGCTGGCCAGATCATGGCATTGGCGGCCAGCGCACCAAAGCCGCGCACGTCGGCGATCATCTTGCCCCAGTCCGGGTCTGGCGGCGGCAGACCAAGGCCGAGGAAGCCAAGTGCAGCAATGGCGATGGTTACATAACCGAGGCGCAGGCAAGCATCCACAATCAGTGGTCCCCGGGCATTGGGCAACAACTCAACCAGCATAATGTAAAGTGCTCCTTCGCCGCGTACTTCTGCAGCAGCCACATAATCACGGGTTTTAAGATCGAGCACCAAGCCGCGAACGATGCGCGCCACCTGTGGGGCAGTGGCAAACATAACGGCCAGCACTATGGTGGTGCCCTTGACCCAAGTGGCGCTGAAACCCATTTTGGCAAGCCAGTGGCCCGCAGGTGAGTCTGATCCCAGCTGCGATAGGATCACGATAAAAAGAACCATTTGTGGAAAGGCGAGGAAAACATTGCCGATGAATGAAATAGCTTCATCCCACCAGCCGCCACGATAACCTGCCGTTACCCCCATTAACATGCCAACGCTGTAAGCAATTACAGTGGCGAGGCTCGACCAGAACAGCACCAGCCGTGAACCAAAGAACAACCGTGAAAGAATATCGCGGCCTCTGTCATCTGTGCCCAGCCAATAGTGCCCGCCATCTTTGGCCAGCGTGAGCGCAGGCTTTAATAGGTCGCCGCCCGATTGCGCCAGCGGATCACGCAATGGCAGAACGCCCACAATTAAAGCAATCACCACCCAAAACAAAACCAGCCCCACACCAATCATGCCCACAGGGCTTTCGCGTAATAGGCCAACAGCAGCGATGAACTTTTTCAATCGCGCCATTATGAAAACCTGATCCGTGGATTGAGTTGGGTGTAACCGACATCAGAAATGAATTGCGAAACGACTGCCACCACAACGGCGATCATTGCGCCTGCCAAAATCAGGTAGACATCGCCAAACATGGCGGCATCATAAAGCGCCTTGCCATAGCCATCATAGGCAAAGAACACTTCAGTGACGACAACGCCAGACAACAGATAATTCAGCTGCAAAATCATCACGGTGAAGGGTGCAATCAAGGCGTTACGCAGCGCATGGCGGATGATCACTTGGTGGTAGGGCAGGCCTTTGAGCACGGCAGTGCGGATATATTGCGAGTTCATGACTTCTGCCATCGAGGCTCTGGTCATGCGTGTGTAATAGCCGAAATTATAAATCACCAAGGTTGCAACGGGCAAGATCATCTCGCGCCATGAAAAGCCATTGTTAAATGACGATGAGCCGGGCAGCCAATCAAGCCAATAAACAAAAATTGCCACCAGGAATGTGGCAGAAGCAAATTCAGGAACTGAGGTCGTCAAAACTGAAATGACCGTTATGGCGCGGTCGCGCTTGCTCGCTTCGGCTATGCCCGAGAAAACGCCAAGCACCAGAGAAATGGCAACAGTGAGTACAAAAACGCAGGCACCGAGAATTGCTGTATTCTTTAACCGCGGCAGCAGAAAATCGAATACTGGCGCATCAAATTGCGCAGACTGATTCCAATCACCCCTCATAAAACCATATATCCAGGCGAGATACCGGGTAATAAGTGGGCGGTTATAGCCATTGTGTTCTAACCAAGCGAGGCGGCCCGTCATGGGTGAATATGGCCCAAGCACGCGTGCGGCAAGGTTTAGCTTGTCGCCCTCAAAGAATAGAAAAAGCAGCACCGAAATCACAAACATGATGAGAAGCATGGAGACAAGCCGACGCGCAGCGATGGCTAACATGTTTTATTCCGATGCCAATTACGCAACATTTCTGATCGGTGTGAAATGGTCTGCGCAAATATCATCGGCGCAGACCACAGGGTCATCAGTATTAAGCTTTCTCAATGGCGAGGTCCTCGCCAAAGATATAAAGCGTGGGATGAATGTTGAAGCCCTTCACCCGCTTGTCATAAGCAGCAAAGACCGAGCGCCACAGCGGCTGGGCAATGGGGCCATCTTCCTGCATGATTTTTTCCAGCTTGCCCAGAATTTCTGAGCGCGCTTTCACATCAACTGTGCCTTCAGCCTTGGTGAGCAGATCATCAAACTCTTTATTTGAATAAGCACTTTCATTCCAAGGAACACCTGTGCGGTAGGCCAAGGCCAGAACCATGAAGCCGAGTGGGCGATGCGTCCATTCAGTGAAACCAAATGGAACCGTTTCCCAAACCTCCCAGAACTTGTTGGAAGGTAGAACATTGATCTTGGCGCGGATGCCCGCCTCTTTCCACTGTTCGGCCATTGCCTCAACAGCAGCCTGTTCCCATGATGGGTCAGGCTTGCAGTTGATCTCAATATCAATTCCATCCTTGAAGCCAGCATCGGCAAGAAGCTTCTTGGCGCCTTCAACATCGCGCGGCATGGGTGGCAGTTTGAAGTAATCTGGATGTACGGGTGCCACATGGTGATGCTCAGCTGCGCTGCCGACCCCCTTGTGAGCGATTTGCAATGTCTTCTCACAATCGGTTGCAAGGCGCACAGCTTTGCGCACTGCGGGATTATCGAAAGGCTTTGAGTCAGAGCGCATGCGCGCCACAGCGGTTTGGGCCGTAACAATCGAATGAATATCGGTGTGGGCCATACCCTTATAGATATCATACTGCTCGATATTGCCCTGAAAGATGCCGTCAACTTGCTTTGAAGCCAAGGCAGCAGCAACCGCAGATGGATTGTCACCCAAGTCAACGAAATGCAATTCATCAACTTGGCCAGGCCGATCCGCGATGCGTTTAAACTCGCATTTGCGGCCCACTTCCAACACCGTCATTTCAAACGAGCCAGTGCCGTTTGAGCCCATGGCAAAGACACCATTTTCAGCAGGATCAAGCATCAAGAATGGATAGTGGAAGAAGTGTTCTGGCACCGCCACTTGTGGCTCCTGCAGGTGCAACACCAAAGTGCTTGGGTCTTTCACTTCAATGGCATTGGCATCCCACAATTCCGTGGTCATCACCTTGGCGCCCTTGTCGTCTAATTTACCAGTATCAACATCTTTCAGCATATAGCCCTTCATCAGGCCGATAACTGAAGAGCCTACTGCTGGATCGAGGCAATGCTTGATGTTCCAAGCGGCATGTTCGGCTGTAAAGGCACCACCTTTATGCCAGGTGGCTTTCGGATTCATGTGGAATGTCCACGTTTTGAGATCGTCTGAGACTTCCCAACTGCTGGCCAGATCGGGTCGTGTGATATTGTCAGCGCCGGTGCGCGTGAGATAACCACACACTTGGCGCACGCAGTTGCTGTCATAAATCCATGAGAAGGTGTGTGGATTGTCAAGCTTTGGTACGCGTTGGGCAATTCTGATGATGCCGCCTTTTGGCAGATCATCGGCGTAAGCAGCCGGAGCAATACCGCCGTCAATGCGGTTGGCAAATTCATAGGCAGCTGGTGCGCCGAGACCCAGCAAAGTTGCGAAGCGCAAAAAGTCACGCCGTCCGATCGTCTTCTCTGCCAGCTGTTGCTTCAGCGTTCCAATCAGTTTGTGTTCTGTGTCGCTCATATATCCCTCCCATGGGTGAAACTAAATTTAATTCGCTTCGGTGGCGCAAGTTGGAAAACTAAAGCCAGCACACATCCAACACAGGCAACTGTCAAGCGCGTTTGCTGGCGATGAAATAAAAGTGACACGGCGGTTACCCGCGCATTCTTTCTCCCTTCGGGTCAAACAATGGTTCGTGATTGATGCGTGCCTTGCGCATTTTGCCAATGAGTTCGATCTCGAATTCAGCCTCGCCCACCAGTTCCTTGGGGATGTAACCTTGGGCAATGCTCTTGCCGACATGATGTCCAAACCCGCCAGATGTTACCCAGCCCACAACTTTGCCCTTATGCCAGATGGGTTCGTCCCCGAGCACATCGGCATCGCCTGCTTGCACCACCATGGACACACGGCGCAGTTTGCCACCGCTTTCCTTTTCCGCGCGCGCTGCTTTTAGGCCAATGAAATCATTCTTGGTGAGATCAACGAAACGGTCCAGCCCGGCTTCAAATGGCCCATAAATCGGGCGCAACTCGCGGTACCACGTTGGAAAGTTCTTTTCCAACCGCATGGACAGCAATGCGCGCATGCCAAAGTTGACAATCTTATGTTTCTTGCCAGCCTTGATAATTGCATCATAAAGCCTGCGTTGGTATTCTGGCTTGACCCAGATTTCAAAGCCAAGATCGCCAGTATAGGTCATGCGGTTGACGAGTGCGGGGCAATTGCCAACATCCATGGCGCGGTGATCCATGAATTTGAAAGCCGCACCTGAAACAGCTGTATCAGTCAATGCCTGCAGCACATCGCGCGATTTTGGGCCGCAGACTGAAAGGCCAACCATGCCCATATCAAAGCGCTGAACGCGCACGCTGCCATCATCCGGCAGATGTTTTTCAAACCAGCGCATGTGATATTTCTGTGCTTGGCTTGACCCCCACATATAGAACAGGTCGTGTTTTGCCTTGGCAATGGTGAAATCACCAATCAGTTTGCCATTCTCATTCAGCATAGGTGNNTCAATCCGTCCGATCTTGGGCATTTTGTTGGTCATCAATCGCGACAGGAACGCTTCCGCCCCTTCGCCGGTGAACGCATATTTGGCGAAATTGGCAATCTCGGTCACGCCTACAGATTTGCGGATGGCCTGCACCTCTTTCTTCACATGCTTGAAATCATTGGAGCGGTGGAAGGAGACTTTGTCGATGGGTTTGACGCCCTTTGGCGCGAACCATAAGGGTGTTTCCAGCCCCCAACTGTCGCCCATGACAGCGCCTTGTTTCAGCATCACATCATAAAGTGCCGTGGTTTGGGCCGGACGTGCGGCTGGCAGTTCTTCATTGGGGAAGCGGATGGAGAAGCGTCTCGAATAATTCTCGCATACTTTTTCATTGGTGTAGCTGCGCGTGGCCCACTCACCAAAGCGGGCAATATCCATGGCCCAGACATCAAAGCCGGGGTCGCCATTCACCATCCATTGTGAAAGTGCCAATCCCACGCCGCCGCCTTGGCTGAAGCCCGCCATCACCCCGCAGGCGCACCAGAAATTGCGTAATCCCTGCACTGGCCCCACCAGCGGGTTGCCATCAGGTGTAAAGGTGAAGGGCCCATTGATGATGCGCTTGATGCCAGCCTTGGCCAGCGCTGGAAAATGTTTGTAACCCAACTCTAGATTTGGCGCGATGCGGTCTAAATCTGGCTGCAAGAGTTCGCGGCCAAAAGTCCAAGGTGTTTCGCGCGGCTGCCAGGGCACGCAAGCCTGTTCATAAGTGCCAAGCACAAGGCCCGAGCGTTCTTGGCGCATATAAATCTCAGATTTGAAATCGATGATGTGGGGAACTTCATGCCCGCGTTCTTTATTAAACGCGATCACCTCGGGCATCTCATCTGTCACCAAATACATATGTTCCATTGCCAGTACTGGAAGCTCCAACCCCACCATGCGGCCCACTTCACGCGCCCACAGGCCTGCGCAATTCACCACATGCTCGGCATGGATGTTGCCCTTATCGGTAATCACGTCCCAAGTGCCATCGGTGCGGGGTTTGAGTTCAGTTACCCGCGTGGATTGATAAATCTCTGCACCGCCGATGCGTGCGGATTTGGCATAGGCGTGCGTTGTGCCTTCGGGATCCAAGTTACCATCGGCTGCATCCCACATGGCGCCGACAAAATACTTTGCCTCGAGCAGTGAGTTAAGTTGTTTGGCTTGTTTCATTGTCAGCAACTCGGTCTCTAGGCCGAGATAGCGCGCACGCGCATGGGCCATTTTCAGCCATTCCATGCGGGCAGGCGTGTCTGCCAAAATCAAACCCCCAGAACGATGAAGCCCACAAGCTTGGCCGGAAATCTTTTCCAACTCATCATAAAGCGCAATCGTGTAGCCTTGCAGCTTGGCCACATTGGGATCGCCATTTAAAGTGTGAAAGCCGCCTGCTGCATGCCAAGTGGAGCCAGAGGTGAGAATGTCACGCTCCACCAAAACCACATCTTTCCAGCCCGCCTTGGTGAGGTGATAAAGGATTGAACAGCCAACAACGCCACCACCGATCACCACAACACGCGCTTGGGTTTTCATTTTTCCAATCCCTAAGTTGGATAAAAGCTAAGCGACTTTCGGTGCCTCTGGCAATATGGTTTTCGTGATAGACAACAGCCGCAGTGTGATTAAGGTGTTTGCTACATGAGCGAGACAGCCGAGCCACATTCAGCCGAACCGCGCCGCAGAAGAGGTGGCGCACGCGGTAACCCGAATGCCGGGCATGCTGGCACAATTGCACAATTGCCCAAACGCAAGGTGAAGCGGCGCTTTCCTCCTACACAGATCATTTCTGCTGATGAAATTGAATCCATTCATCATGCGTCGCTGAAAGTTCTCGCTGAAATCGGCATGGATTTTCTGCATCCGGATGCGCGGGCGATCTTGAAAAAGGCTGGTGCTGAAGTTGATGGTGAGCGGGTGCGCTTTGATCCCGCATTGATCGCAGAGTNNAGTTCCTCGCCCATGCGCCTGAAAATTTCACGCTGCATGCACGCAACCCTGCGCATAGTCTTGAAATAGGCGGGGACAATATGGCCTTTGGCACGGTGGGCAGCCCACCGAATTGCCATGACATGGACACGGGGCGGCGCGTGGGCAACCGCGCTGACTATCAAAACTTTTTGAAGCTGGCGCAATATTTCAACTGCATCGATTTTATTGGTGGCTATCCGGTGGAGCCGGTCGATGTTCACGCCTCCACGCGCCATCTCGATGCGCTTTATGATATGGCAGTGCTGACCGATAAGCCGATGAAGGCTTATATGTTGGGCCAAGAACGCGCCGCCGACGCAATGGAAATTGCGCGCCTTGCACGCGGCATTTCGCATGAGCAGTTTGAGCGTGAACCCAGCCTTTCTACCATTGTCAACACGAATTCACCGCTGAAGCTGGATTGGAACATGTTGAACGGCATGATGAACATGTCAGCCATGGGCCAAGTGGTGTGTGTCACACCTTTTACACTGGCAGGCGCCATGGCGCCTGTCACCATTGCGGGGGCATTGGTTGAACAAAATGCCGAAGCCTTGGCTGGGCTGGCGTTTTGCCAAATGGTCAAAAAGGGCGCACCGGTGATCTATGGCGGGTTTACGTCTAATGTCGATATGAAATCCGGAGCACCCGCCTTTGGCACGCCGGAATATATGAAGGCGGTGGTTGCGGGTGGGCAATTGGCCAGGCGATATAAACTGCCTTACAGGACGTCCAACACCTGTGCAGCCAATGTGGTGGATGCGCAGGCGGCTTATGAAAGCGTTTTCTCGCTCTGGGCTCTTACCATGGGCGGCGGCAACTACATCATGCATGGTGCTGGCTGGATGGAAGGCGGGTTGGTGGCTTCGTATGAAAAATTTATTCTCGATATTGATCTCATTCAAATGGTCAGCGAGTTTTTACAGCCTATTGAAATGAGTGATGATGCACTGGGCGTTGATGCCATCCGCGAAGTGGGGCCAGGCGGGCATTTCTTCGGCGCGCAGCATACGCTGGCGAGATATACAAATGCGTTTTACCAACCGATCATTTCAGATTGGCGCAACAATCAACAATGGCAGGCGGCGGGTTCACCTCAGGCTTGGCAACATGCCAACCGTGTGTGGAAGCAAGCGCTGAATGAATATGTGAAGCCGGATATGGACGCGAGTGTGCATGAAGAATTGTTGAGTTTTGTGGAACGCCGCAAACGCGAAGGCGGCGCACCGACGGATTTTTAGAAATGCAGGAATTTGTATGAGTTCGAGCTCGCCGATGGAAATTTGTTAAAATTAAATGCAGTGGCACTGTAATTCCGAAGTTGGTGCAATCCATCCCAAGGCAATGCCTGTGATTCTGGCGAAACCGGATGAATGGGAAACTTGG
>PLXI01000188.1 GCA_003151375.1 Hyphomicrobiales bacterium | reverse complement strand
GGTCTTTGATGTCACAGGTTTTGCAGTGAACACAATTTTGCGCATTGATCTGGAAGCGCGGCTCTTGGCCCTCTGCCCGCACCACTTCATAAACACCTGCTGGGCAATAACGCTGGGCTGGTTCATCCCACTTTGGAAGATTAACCGCGATGGGAATGGATTTGTCTTTCAACTGCAAATGGCACGGCTCGTCTTCCTCATGATGTGTGGCAGAAAACGCCACATCGGTNNTAACCAAACAGCGTGTTGAGCCACATATCCAACCCGCCTAGGCCCATGCCTAAAACAAGGCCGAGCTTTGACCACATCGGTTTGACGTTCTTCACCTTTTTCAGGTCTTGATAAACCCATGAGCTTTCATAGGCTGTCTGATATTCATCCAACGTGTCACCGGCCCGGCCCGCCTGCACTGCGGCCACTGCCGCTTCTGCCGCCAACATGCCGGTCTTCATTGCGTTGTGGCTGCCTTTAATGCGCGGCACATTTACAAATCCTGCCGAGCACCCAATCAACGCCCCACCGGGAAAAGCCAGTTTCGGCACCGATTGCAAGCCACCTTCAGTGATCGCGCGTGCACCATAAGCCACGCGCCGCCCGCCTTCCAACACTTGCGCAATCATCGGATGATGCTTGAAGCGCTGGAACTCCATGTAAGGGTACAGATGTGGGTTGCTGTAATTCAAATGCACCACAAATCCGATGGAAACGAGATTATCTTCGAGGTGATATATGAAGCTGCCACCGCCGGTTTTCATGCCCAAGGGCCAACCCATGGTGTGAGTGACTTGGCCTTGGTGATGGTTCTCAGGGTTCACTTCCCATAGTTCTTTCATGCCAAGGCCAAACTTCTGCGGTTCGCTATCTTTGGCAAGATCGAACTTCGCGATGATCTCCTTGGCCAAGCTGCCACGCACCCCTTCTGCGATAAAAACATATTTGCCGCGCAGCTCCATGCCCGGCTGATAGTCCGGCTTATGCGTGCCGTCTTTGGCTATGCCCGCAACGCCGGCCACCACGCCAGCAACTGAGCCATCTTCGCGGTAAAGAACCTGCGAAGCAGCAAAGCCCGGATAAATCTCAACGCCTAACGCTTCGGCTTGCGTGGCCAGCCAGCGACACACATTGCCCAGAGACACAGCATAATTGCCATGATTGCTCATCAAGGGCGGCATGAGGAAGTTAGGAATACGAAGTGCCCCGACCTTGCCCAACACGTAAAACCGATCCTGCTTTACTTCTGTCTTGAGTGGTGCGCCCTTTTCTTTCCAATCAGGGATCAACTCATTGAGTGCTATAGGATCAACGACTGCGCCAGATAATATATGCGCCCCAACCTCAGAGCCTTTTTCCAAAATGCAAACACTGGTTTCGGGTGACAGTTGTTTGACGCGAATGGCAGCGGCCAAACCAGCTGGGCCCGCCCCCACAATCACCACATCATAGTCCATGGATTCGCGTGTGATATCGCTCACGGATTTCTTCCCTTGTTATGCGTGATGTTATAGTCTGTGCTTTGAGATTATTTAAAGCGATTTTCAACATGTCCACGTCAACCCACTCACCTGACTTTCAAAGCCCCGCCGAGGCTTTGGTATGGCTTGTGCAAATGGGCGCTGATGAGATTGTGCTGGAACAGGCGGTGGACCGTTTTGCCGAAAGCGCAAAAACAGTTCCGTCCGCCGCCAAACCCATGGCCACGCCAGCCCAGGCGGTTGCCACAACAATACCAATGGTTGATGTTTCGGGCCTTAATTCCATTACTGAAATTATTACGGCGCTGAACTTTCTCGATAATCATCCGTTGAAGAAATCTGCCACCAAGCTTTCTTTTTTTGAAGGGCCTGAGCAAGCCCGCATTCTGATCATCTCTGACAGCCCACGTAAAGAGGAAGATCGTTCCGGCTTGGTGTTTGCGGATAAGGCAAGGCTTCTCATTTCCAACATGCTCACCGCCATTGGCCTGAAATTGGATGATGTTGCTTTGATGAACTTACTGCCATGGCGCGTTTTGGGTGGTCGTGCGCCCAATGCAGGTGAGGTTACTCCAACTCTGCCTTTTGTACGCCGCGCGGTGGAGCTTTTGCAACCGCAAGCTATTTTGGCTTTCTCCGCTTTGCCTGGCCAATATCTTGGCGGCGCTGATGCTTCCATTCAGCGGCAGCGCGGCAAATGGATTGATGTAATGGGTGTGCCACTGCTTTCTACGCTTCATCCCGAAGAGTTGTTGCGCACGCCAACTTTAAAACGCCAAGCTTGGCGCGATTTGCAAATCTTCCAAGAGAAGCTGAAATGAGCGAGCGCGCCTTCATCCCCATCGGCATTGCGGTGATGACTATGTCAGACACGCGTAACGCAGCCGATGACAAATCCGGTGACACTCTGGCCGAACGCATCGTGGCTTCTGGTCATCGCTTAGTTAGTCGCCTGATTGTGAAGGATGATGTCCGCCAAATCCGTGCAGCTGCGCGTAAATTTCTAGCCGACAAAAATGTTGATGTGATTATTTCGACCGGCGGCACAGGCCTCACCGGCCGTGATGTCACCATCGAAGCCCTGCGCCCGCTTTTCGAAAAAGAAATTGAAGGTTTCGGCACCGTGTTTCACATGATTTCCTTCGCCAAGATCAACACCTCCACCATACAAAGCCGCGCCACCGCGGGCGTGGCCAAGGGCAAATATATTTTCTGCTTGCCCGGTTCACCCGGTGCTTGCCGTGATGGTTGGGATGAGATTCTCGTTCACCAGCTCGACTATCGCCACAAACCGTGTAACTTCGTGGAGATCATGCCAAGGTTGGAGGAAGGCTTGCGCCGGAAGTAGCAGTGCCGCCGCAGAATTTTGTTCTTGCCATGTTCCGCTATTTTGTTCTATATATGTTCCATGGCGATTCTTTTGGAAATGCGTGGCTCCACGGGGCTGGATATTGGTGCACTGGGAACAGGCAAGCTTACGTCTCTGCCGCAGCTTGAGCGCGGACGTGGGGCGCGGAGCAATCCTGACCCACGCTTTGATCAAAACCAACGTGCGTTTTTAGATGATGGCTGGGAAAGCCTGGCCGAGTTGCCACGCCTCAAGACTGAAATTTTCACTGAGACCCCAAAAACCATCATCACGCGCAATACTTCGCCGGATATTTCTTTTGATCGTTCCATCAACCCTTATCGTGGCTGTGAACATGGTTGCGTCTATTGTTATGCAAGGCCCTCGCACGCCTATATGGGCCTTTCTCCTGGACTGGATTTTGAGAGCAAGCTTTTTATTAAGCCGAACGCGGCGGCTCTCTTACGGGAGGAATTAACCGCGACCAATTATCAACCGGCCACCATTGCGCTGGGTGCCAACACCGATCCTTACCAGCCAATTGAGCGCGATTACCGCATCACCAGACAAGTGATCGAAGTGCTTCAGGAATTCAATCATCCGTTTGGCATCGTCACAAAATCAGCTT
>PLXI01000004.1 GCA_003151375.1 Hyphomicrobiales bacterium | reverse complement strand
CTGCTCCATCATAGACCTTGAAATGATATACTTTGACCATCGCCATAACTCACCTTGCTTTGTGTTAGGCATGTCGCAGATTGGAGAGCGGGTCAAGCGGCGTCAAGGGCCTCGAATTTCGAACTGAGACACTGCCCAGTCGTTAGCTTGCAGAATTAAGGTGGTTGCCGTGTATGAAATGGTCCTCGGGAGCCAGACGGGCTGCTTACGCGGGTTCACTCAAGAACCAACTCGTGACTCGCATTGTCCATTGACCACGACTTGAACTTTTCTAAGAAACTTTGTCCCAGCAGCAAGCTGCCCTTTACATCACCAACGCTGCCATTCACATTTTCAACAATTTGGTCACCAACTTTGAGCGACCGAATAATAAACTGCTTTGAATCTATGACGGAGCCGTCCGCCAGCTGATATTTCTGATTTCCAATGAAGTCGTTGTCTTTGATTGTCCCTGTGCGAATGAGTGTCATTACGACATCAGCAGGTATAGTTACATCCGCCGCACCGCTATCAACAACAAAATGAAGCATCAAAACATCATTGATGAGAACGGGCACGGTGTATATGCCGACCTCTTTGACCAATTGAACGCGATGAGTATTTGCGGATACTTGAGGTAGTGCCGTTTCAGTTTTTGTCAGAACCCCGTTTTCATAGACGCCTTGCTCTATGATTGAACCGCTAGCAGCGTAGAGAATGCCCCGACCATTCTCCTTGCCATCTTTCCATTCACCGACATACTTTCCACCGGTGGCAANNAAGCCGTCCTTGAATTCACCGACATGCTTGTCGCCGTTGGCGTACGTGAAAGTGCCCTGACCACTAGGGAAGCCGTCCTTGAATTCACCGACATACTTTCCGACGTTGGCGTATGTGGAAGTGCCCTGACCGTTCTGCTTGCCATCCCTGAAATCGCCGACATACTTGTCGCCATTGGCGTACGTGAAAGTGCCCTGACCGTTTGCCTTGCCATCCTTCTCTTCGCCGACATACTTATTGCCGTTGGCGTATGTGGCTGTCCCCTGACCACTCGGATAGTTATTTTTAAACTCGCCAACATACTTGTCGCCGTTCACAAATGTGGCTGTCCCTTGACCGTTCTGCTTGCCATACTTGAAATCGCCGAAATACACACTTCCGTGACTAAGTGTGGCGGTTCCCCGACCATCAAAAGTGCCATTTTTCCAATCCCCAACATAAGAGCTGCCTTTGCCATCACTCCACGTCCCAAAGCAGTTGTCCCATTCCGCCACTGGAGCTTTCGGGCATGCTGGGAGCTTGCTTTGCTGTGCTCGGACACTGTCGATCGCCACCAATGAAAGTAGCAGGGAGAAAACTAGATAAGTCAGTGTTCTTGAAATCATTGAATAGCCCCGTAAACCTTCTTCACTGAGTTGAGTGGCAACCCAACGGAACAATTTATCCTTCATTGTTGAAACCAACTTCGCCTCAATGTCAAACAGCGGCACGGGCATGTCCGTGCATGGCTCATGGCACCACATTGGGTACTGGTATTTCTCGTCCGCAATTGAATTGAATGCAGACACATCAAGTTTGAGTCAGTAATCGTTTTTGAAATTTGAGCTAACATACTGCCAGTTGGTTTCCTGCCTTGACTCTTCTGTTTTTCTGTGAAAGAACAAATAAAGAACAATCAGGATAACGTGTGATGCGTACCGAACCGATGCATAGGTCTGCGGCGGGCGGCTTTGTTGCCGCTTCGTCTGAATATATTCCCGAACTGGAGCATGATCCGGCACGTGTTTTTGCGGCGTTGCGCGGCCACATTGCGCGACTGGAGAATTTTGTGCCGCAATTGTCGGGAGGCCGCATCCGTGGCCAGAACTGGACTTTTGGTGTTGCCGATATTGACTCCCATTTACCTGAGCGAGGTCTGGTGCGTTCTGGTTTGCATGACATATCACCTCATGCCTATGGGGATATTCCAGCGGCCATGCGCCTCACGCTGGCGATGGCGGTACGGCGCCTGAGTGATCCTGCCGAACGTCGGCCCCTGTTATGGTGCCGCGTCGTTCGGGAAGTGCATGAATATGGCAATTTGTATGGGCACGGAATCGAATCTATGGGCTTGCCGCGCCATCGCTTTGTGACGGTGACATTGAAGCGGCCAGTAGATGCGCTGTGGGTTGCGGAGGAAGCGCTGAAGTCGGGCGCAGTTGCTATCGTGATTACTGACGCGGACGCCAAACACATAAGCCTGACAGCAACGCGGCGACTTTCCCTTGCGGCGCAAACCGGCAAGGCCGCTGGCTTGTTGGTTTTCACGACACCGCAATCTGTGTCGACAGCCAGCCACACGCGGTGGATTGCTTCTGCCAGCCGTTCGCAGCCACCGCCTTATGATCTTCATGCACCGGGAAAACCGTCATGGAATTTAGAGTTAGTGCGCGCCCGAGGTGGAAGACCGGGGGCTTGGGTAGTGGAATGGCAAAATGCGCCGTATTGTTTCAATTTGGTTTCCAAACTTCGCAGTGGAGAGGTTCATGCGGGCACGGCTGAAGCAGTCGAAATCAGCGCCTCCCAAGGGCTCTCCATTCGTACTGGTTGAAGCGGGAACACGTGGCCTGCGTGTGGTCGCCCTGAACGCATCGGCGCGAAGCTTTGGAATATCCTTGGGCCAGCGCTTGGCAGATGCCCGCGCGCAAGAACCTGATCTGCTTTCAGAACTCCATGAGCCTGAGCAAGATTTGGCAAGCCTGCTCGGCCTGTGCCGCTGGATGGAACGTTATAGTCCGTTGGTGTCACCTGATGCACCCGATGGTGTCTTGTTGGACGTAACGGGCATTCCGCACCTGTTTGGTGGTGAAGCTGCCATGCTGAACGAGATGCGCGAGCGCTTAGCGCATTATGGCTTCTCAACCTCCATTTCCATCGCCAACACTATTGGTGCCGCCTGGGGTTTGGCGCGTTACGGCAGGGGCGGCGAGGACCTAGAGCCTCTGCCTGTTGAAGCTCTTCGTATTGATGGCGAAGCTGCAAAAATCCTGCGTCGCCTTGGTCTCAAAACGATTGGTTCGCTGATGGGCATTCCCCGCTCCTCACTGGCAAGACGGTTTCGCGGAGAGCGTATCCATGAAAATGTCCTGACACGGCTTGATGAGGCGTTGGGTGTTAGGGACGAACCACTCAACCCGTTAAATCCGCCACCCACTTTTGTGGCCCATCGCGCTTTAATGGAGCCATTGATTTCAACGGAAGGCTTGGAAAGCCTGTTAACGGGACTGGTCACCTTGCTGTGCCGTGATTTGAAAAAACAAAACCAAGGAGCTTTGCGGCTTACGCTGAAGCTCTATCGCAGCGAGGGTTCACGCAGCACCTTGATTGTTGGACTGTCATCGCCTTCCTTTGACCCAGCGCATATTTTCAGGCTGCTCAAACCACGACTTCACACCATCGATGCAGGCTTTGGCATAGACGCCATGACCTTGGAGGCCCGCGAAACCGCCACCGTCAAATCGCGGCAATATGGATTTACGGAAGATACCTCAGTTGCCGATTTTGATCGGTTGAATGACCGCGTGATGAACCGGCATGACGCTGCCTTAGAAGGCAGCGTCGCTGTTGAAAGCTATGTGCCGGAGCGGGCCGAGAAGAAATCTTATAAGCGGGTTCAAAAGCCAACACTGCAACCCACTAAGTCCCGCCCTCTGCTCATCTTGGAGGCTCCAGAGACTGCGTCAGTTATTGCGTCGGTGCCGGATGGTCCGCCGATGCGTTTTACATGGCGTAAGGTCACACGACGCGTATTGCGGTCACAAGGACCTGAACGCATTGCGCCGGAATGGTGGCAACTCAGCGAGGGACAGCAACCGCGTGATTATTATGTGATCGAAGATGACGAGGGCCGTCGCTTCTGGATATACCGCGAGGGCCTGTACGGAGAAACCGGAGAGATGCAGCCCAAATGGTTTGTGCATGGGCTTTCGGCATGAGTGGTTACGCTGAGCTGCAATGTGCCACCAACTTCTCGTTTTTGCGAGGGGCGTCACATGCCGAAGAGCTGGTCACGCAAGCCAAGCATCTCGGCATAGCGGCCATCGGGATAACTGATCGCAATACGCTTGCCGGTATTGTCCGCGCCCATGCCGCTGCCAAGGACATGAACCTTAAGATGATTGTGGGTGCCAAACTGGTGCTCGATAACGTCTCGTTGCTCGCATACCCAACTAATAGGAGCGCTTACGGGAGGCTTTGTCGGTTGCTATCACTTGGCCAGCGCCGTGCGGTGAAAGGCCAGTGCATCCTCACCCTTGATGATGTCTATGATTATGCCGATGGCCTCATCTTTGCGCTGCTCCCCGAACATGCCGACAAGCTTGAGACCATTCGCAAGAATTTACGCGCTCCCCTCTATTTGGCAGTAAACCGTCACTACAACGGCGATGACAATGCCCGCATAAATATGTTGGCTGAGGTTGCACACACGCAAAATGTTCCGTTGTTGGCCACCAATGACGTGCTTTATCACCACCCCACGCGCCGCGTATTGCAGGATGTGGTGACAGCCATTCGTGAAGGTGTGACGGTGGCCCAAGCGGGCTTCCTGCTACAAGGCAATGCGGAACGTCATCTAAAAACGCCGGAAGAAATGGCGCGACTGTTTCGTGATCATCCGCAAGCCATCGCCAATACGATGGAGATTGCCAACGCCTGTTCTTTTTCGCTTGATGAACTCAAATATGAATATCCCGACGAACCCATCCCCAAGGGTTCAACTCCGCAAGCCCATTTNNTATCTCAGTTGGGAGGGCGCCAAGACCCGCTATCCGGACGGTGTTCCTGACAAAGTGAAGGCCAACATCGTCAAAGAATTGGCGATGATTGAGAAGTTGAACTACGCGCCCTATTTTCTGACCGTCCATGACATCGTGAATTTTGCCCGCACGCGCCCCAATCCCATTCTGTGTCAGGGGCGTGGCTCGGCCGCCAATT
>PLXI01000194.1 GCA_003151375.1 Hyphomicrobiales bacterium | reverse complement strand
GCTAAACCGCCAATGGCATAACCTTCAAAACCAATTTGCTTCAGCCCCTCAGCCGATGCCAACCGCATCCGCTCATCGGTGCCGCCTTGCACGATGCCAAAATTGCCATGGCCAGGTTGCGGCACAGAGAGGAACGCCTTGCGGGATCGTTCCGCCCAACGCAGCGAAAGCTGCATCGCGGCTTCGGCCTCCTTCTGCGTATGCGGAAATTGGATACACTGGTCGAGTTGCATCTGGATATCTGAACCGAGCAAGCGCTGAANNTCATATTTGCGGCCATCAATATGTGATTGGAAAGTGGCTCCTGCTTCTTTGATCTTGCGGATTTTAGACAATGACATGATCTGAAAGCCACCAGAGTCAGTCAGAATAGGCCCGTTCCATCCGGTAAATTTGTGTAAACCACCAAGCGCTGCCACTTTTTCAGCCCCAGGGCGCAACATCAAATGATAAGTGTTGCCAAGAATGATATCAGCGCCAGTCTCCTTCACCTGATCCATATAGAGGCCCTTCACCGTGCCCACCGTACCAACTGGCATAAAAGCTGGTGTCCGAATATCGCCATGTGCGGTGTGCACTGTTCCACGTCTGGCCGCGCCGTCAGTTTTATGCAGCGTGAAGGAAAATTCTGAGCTCATCCCTGCGGCCATAGCAAACTGGCATCGCCATAGGAATAGAAGCGATAGGCATGGGCAATAGCATGGGCATAAGCAGCCTTCATGCGCTCCGCCCCGGCAAAAGCCGACACCAGCATGAACAAAGTGGATTTCGGCAAATGGAAATTGGTGATCATCCCATCCACGGCCTGGAAGTGATAGCCCGGCGTGATGAATATGTCGGTGGTTCCCTCAAAGGGGGCTAAGCCACTTGCCTCCAGCAGCCGCAGTGACGTTGTACCCACCGCGATAATCCGACCGCCTTTGGCTCTTGCCGCTTTCAGACGCTGTGCAACGTCAGCCGAAACCGAACCCCTTTCGGCGTGCATTTTATGGTCTTTGGTGTCGTCCACTTTGACGGGTAGAAAGGTACCTGCCCCAACATGCAAAGTTACAAATTCAAGCGCAATCCCAATACTTTGCAGGCGTTCCATGAGAGTTTGCGTGAAGTGCAACCCAGCCGTGGGTGCGGCCACTGCGCCCTGTTCGGCCGCATAAATGGTCTGATAGTCCGTTGCGTCTTGCGCATCTTGCCGCCGCTTACTTTCAATATAAGGCGGCAGTGGCATGCGGCCAGCCACAGCAATCGCCGCATCCAAAGCCGCACCAGCCAACGCAAAAGCGAGAGTAATTTCCCCCGCATTTCCCTTTTCTTCGACCACGGCCTGGAGCGAACCAAACTCAATTTTATCGCCAGCTTTTAATTTCTTGGCTGGCTTGGCAAAAGCTTTCCACCTGCTTTGATCAAGCCGCAAGTGCAATAGCACCTCAATCTTGGGAGTGGTGCCAAGCCTTTCAACGCGGTGCCCGCTTAACGCTGCAGGGATAACTTTGGTGTTGTTAAACACCAAAACATCATCAACACGAAGTTGTGACGGCAAATCAGCCACCGTCAAATCCGCCAACTCCTGCCCAACCACCAACAATTTGGCGGCCTCACGCGGAACCGCCGGACGAAGGGCAATCCTGTCCGGCGGCAAATCAAAATCAAAATCGGAAACGCGCATGCTCAGCCTTTAACTTAACATAACGCGCTTTTACTTAAGCGTCAGCGGCCACGCGCATTGTGGCGATCTTGTCAGGCTTGTTCACGGGTTCGCCGCGTTTGATGCCGTCGATAATATCCATGCCTTCGGTAACTTTGCCCCAGACGGTATATTGCTTGTCTAAAAACCGCGCATCGCCGAAGACAACAAAGAATTGGCTATTGGCTGAATTAGGATTGGATGAACGTGCCATTGAACACACGCCCTTCACATGGGGCTCTGCCGAAAATTCCGCCTTCAGATCTGTCTTTTTGCTGCCACCCATGCCAGTTCCGGTCGGATCGCCGCCTTGGGCCATAAAACCTTCAATCACGCGGTGAAACACCACGCCATCATAAAACTTCTCACGGGCCAGTTCTTTAATCCGCGCCACATGGCCGGGGGCCAAATCTGGCCGCAGTTCAATCACCACTTTGCCCTTTGTCTTGCCTGCGTTGTCAGCGATTTCAAGATGCAGTGTGTTTTCGAGATCAGACATTTCAGAACTTTCTATTTTTGTGTGATTTTATTGTACTGTAACTTTAATCATCTTGTCAGGATTGGCAGGTGGTTCACCCTTGGCAATCTGATCGACACATTTCATGCCATCTTCATTCACTTCACCAATCACAGTGTATTTGCCATCAAGTTGGTTACCTGGAATTTCAGTGAACATAATAAAGAACTGGCTGTTGGCCGAGTCCGGATCATTGGTGCGGGCCATGCCCACCGTGCCGCGCTTATAATGGGTTGGCGAAAATTCTGCCACCAAGTTTGGTTCCTTTGAGCCGCCAGCACCAGTTCCGGTTGGATCGCCAGTTTGGGCCATAAAGCCCGGGATCACACGGTGAAATATAATGCCGTTGTAAAAGCCTGAGGCTGCCAGTTTGGTCACTTGCGCCACATGTTTTGGCGCCAAAGTCGAAAACAGCTGAATGGTGAAGCTACAATTTTTTGATGTATCAATTTTAAGCGCATTGGCTGCAAGTGCCGAGGTTGAGAAAAGGCCAGCAGCCGCGGCTGCAATCAGGAATCGTTTCATCATATGCTCCATTTAATCGGGAAGGCCACTAGCGTTATTTGCGCTTCAAGGCAACAAGGTGGCATAAAACAAAAAATCCTCTATGCAGAGCGTTATGAGAAAACCATTTCAAAAGCCAGCCTTCAAAAAAGCTTATGGCAAATTTGATAGGCCACCACCGCCGCGCAAGACCGGCCCGCAAAATGACACTGAGCGGATGCTGGCCTATAACCCGGAAAATGATTTGATTTACGGGGCCCATCCCGTGGCTGCTGCTTTGCAGAATGACAAGCGCAAAGTCATTAAACTCTGGGCCACCGAAAATGGTGTGCTGCGTTTACGAGAAGAAATCGGTGATTTAAAAATCGAGCCGGAACTGGTTCATCCGCGCCTTTTAGATCATCTGCTTAAATCTAAAGACGCTGTGCATCAAGGCATGATCTTGGAAGCCAAAACCTTGCGCCAGCCCAATCTCGATCAAATTGAGCGAGACGGTGTGGTGGTGGTGCTGGATCAAGTAACTGACCCGCATAATGTTGGTGCCATCATGCGCTCGGCTGTGGCGTTTGGCGCAACGGCGATTGTGACAACAACGCGCGGTGCTGCTGAAACCAATGGCGCATTTTTCAAAGCTGCATCCGGCGCATATGAAGGTCTGCCTTATGTCACGGTCACCAATCTTGCGCGCGCACTTGATGAATTGAAATCTTACGGCTTCACCACAATAGGCCTCGATAGCGACGCCGAACAAAACATTGATGAAGTGAAAATATCGCGCCCACTTGCACTGGTGTTGGGGGCGGAAGGCAAGGGCCTGCGCCAACTGACACGCGAAACTTGCGACATCGTAGCGCGCCTTGACATGCCGGGCAAAATCAAAAGCCTCAACGTTTCAATTGCCGCCGCGGTTTCGCTTTACGCCTTGCGCGGCAAATAATAGGCGGCAAATAGAAAGGGCCGCAACGCTGCGGCCCCTTAACTGTTTTTAGCTGTGCCAGATTAGCACCGGCAGTAACTACGGTAACGCTTGTAGCGGATTACATAGCGGCCAAGCCCGTGATGTGCGACGCGGTAGCCTTGGTCCGCGCTAGCAGCATATCCCATAGCATAGTGACCAGCGCCATAACCGTAGCTCACTCTGTGCCAACGATGGCGGTAAACCGCATGGTGGCGATAAGCAGTACCATAAGTGCCGATTTCATAGGATGGATAGCCATAGGTCGCCGCTTCAGCGCCATAGCCATTATAGCTCAGACCAAACCCGTAAGACGCATTATAATTGCTGTTGTAGTTATAGCTGTATCTGTGATGGTATCCGCGATAGCAATCCTGCTCAAAGCGAACCCAGAACGAGTTGCCATCGATCCAGCAACGATAGTTCAAGCCGTAATCGTTGTCACCACCACCTCCGCCACCGCCCCCATCGGTTAGGCTATTGTTGATGTCGATGTTGATCGTATTGGTGTTGATATTGGTATTTATGTTTTTGTTGTTATTGCTTGACCGTTCGTGATGGCCAAAACCACCATCAAAGCCGTGGTTGCCGAAGCCTCCGTGATCGTGATCGCCTGACCCACCCCTACCGCCGCCTTTACCTGCAGAGCCAGATCCCCCGCTCGTGCCGCCGCCTTTACCTGCAGAGCCAGATCCCCCGCTCGTGCCGCC
>PLXI01000028.1 GCA_003151375.1 Hyphomicrobiales bacterium | reverse complement strand
AGAATCGAAGAGTGATGATAGCAATGTGAGGCGAATTTAAGAAATGATTTAGCCCTTTAGTCCGATTACCGTGGCCGCACCCGCCATGAGCAATGCAGAGCCGCGGTTGATGCGGCGCAGTGCAGTGACAGATTGGAACACTAAGCGCGCCCTCTTGGCCAAATACAGCACACTGAATGTCAACAGAGGTACAAAGGGCGCCATCACGACCAGCATGGCAAAATAGGATGTAAGTGTGATCTGTTTCACGTCAATCACCAAAGGCATGATGGAAATGAAAAACACTATGACCTTGGGATTACCAAGGCACAGCGTGAGTGAGCCAATAAAACTGGGCCAAGGATCAGTGGCCGCATTCACTTGTTTAATATCAGTGATGTGCACTGGTGTATGCCAAATTTTCCACGCCAAAAAAATAAGATAGGCACAGCCCGCAAATTTGACCATCGTAAACGCAAGGGCAAACTGCGTGGCCAAGGCAGCAAGGCCAGTGGCTGCAATGGTGAACCACACCATGTCACCCAACATAAAACCGAGCGCATAAGGCAGCGCACCCTTCATGCCTGTGCCAAGTCCGCGTGCAATCATTGCCGCAACACCAGGCCCCGGCGTGATGACGAAGACAAAATAGATGAGCGCAAAAAAGGCGAGGCCGGACAGAGACATGGCGAATATATTAGCGAGAGATATGTTTCACGGCAATCACGCCGCGTTGCGTCTTGCGAGGTGCATTTCCCAATCCAATGCTGAGCGCACAATCAAATCCAAATCGGCACATTTAGGCTGCCAGCCCAAAATATCACGCACACGGTCAGCGCCAGCCACAATACTTGCAGGATCCCCCGCACGGCGCGGGACGAGGACGTGATAGACAGGTTTGCCAGCCGCTTTTTCTACAGCTTTAATTACTTCAAGCACCGAATAGCCCTTGCCGTAACCGCAGTTGAAAATGCCGCTCTCGCCGCCTTTGCGTAAATGCGCCAATGCGTCCATATGCGCCGCGATCAAATCTGACACATGGATATAATCGCGCATGCATGTGCCATCAGGTGTGGGATAATCCGTGCCGAACACATCCATCGACGCGCGTTGCCCAAGCACAGTCTGGCAAGCCACTTTGATAAGATGTGTAGCGTTTGGAGTTGATTGGCCGGAGCGACCACGCGGGTCAGCACCTG
The DNA here is from genome assembly GCA_003151375.1 of Hyphomicrobiales bacterium. Lineage (GTDB taxonomy): Bacteria > Pseudomonadota > Alphaproteobacteria > Rhizobiales > Aestuariivirgaceae > Aestuariivirga. Next base: position 2,937 of record PLXI01000028.1, on the reverse strand, counting down.
CCACATTGAAATAACGCAAGGCCACATAATTCAAGCCATAAGCCGCATGGCTGTCACGCAACATCCACTCGGTCATCAATTTCGACGTACCGTAAGGTGAAATGGGTGCAGGACGTGCTGTCTCAAAAACCGGCATGGTTTCAGGGTTGCCATAAACCGCAGCCGTGGATGAGAAGATGAAATTTTTCACGCCGCCTTTTACGGCCGCCGCCATGAGAGCGCGGGATTTGACTGTATTGTTGTTGTAATAACCTAAGGGATCAATCACTGATTCCGGCACAACGATCGAACCCGCAAAATGCACGATGGCTTCAACCGAATGTTCCTTGATGAGGCGCCCCACCAGCTCTTCATCAGCGACGTCGCCCTTCACCAATTTGGCTTGCGGTGCGATGGCCCATTCAAATCCAGTTGAAAGATTGTCCAACACCACAACTTTTTCATTGGCATCAGTGAGCGCCAGCACCATATGGCTACCGATATAGCCTGCCCCGCCCGTCACTAAAACCGCCATCATTAACTCCCTACATTTTGGAACAAATACACCATTTAATCATTTAATAGGAGTTACGTTACTGAGACATTCGACTTCTGATTGAAAAATGCTAAAGAGTCCGTAAATGCCCAATCCAATCAAAACCGCCGTCTTCCCTGTTGCTGGCCTCGGCACACGCTTTTTGCCTGCCACCAAAGCCATGCCCAAAGAAATGCTTACAGTGGTGGACAAGCCTCTGATCCAGCATGTGGTGGATGAAGCGCGTGGGGCAGGTGTTGAACATCTTGTCTTTGTAACGGGCCGCAGCAAAGGCGTGATCGAAGATCATTTCGACAAACAATATGAATTGGAAAGCACGCTGCGCAAACGCGGCAAATCCATTGAGTTAACAATTTTGGAAGAAGACTTGCCCGGCGCCGGCCAAGCCAGCTTCACCAGGCAGCAAGAACCTTTGGGTCTCGGCCATGCAATTTGGTGCGCCAGACACCTTGTTGGCCATCAGCCTTTTGCCGTTCTACTGCCAGACATGATTATCAATAGCCATCCTGGCTGTCTCGCCCAGATGGTGAAAGTTTATAACCAGCGTGGCGGTGGCAATGTGATCGCGGTCGAAGAAACCCCATGGGAAAATGTCAGCCGCTATGGCGTGGTGGCCCCACAGGATTGGCAGGACAACCATTTTTCCATAAGCGGTATGGTGGAAAAGCCCAAGCAAGCTGAAGCGCCTTCTAACCTCATTATTTCTGGCCGTTATATTTTGCAGCCGGAAATTTTCACCGAGATCGAAAAAGTGAAGCCCGGTTCAGGTGGCGAAATCCAGATCACCGACGCTATGATCGCGCTTTCAAAATATCAGCATTTCTATGGATTGAAATTTGATGGCACGACCTATGACTGCGGTGACAAAATAGGCTTTCTTGCCGCCAATGTGGCCTTTGCGCTGGAACGCGAAGATCTGGGTGATGCTTTCCGTTCAGTCCTGCAGGACATTATCGCCAAGCATGGCGGCTTTTTATCCTGGCATGGCAATAGTGAACTGGCAAAAGTATTGGACGAAATCCGCGCTGGCTCTGAGATAAAAGAGACGGGCGAGATTCTATCCGAAAAGGCAGTCGGTTAATTTTAAGGCTTCAATAACACGCCGACCATCAAGCGTTGTTCATCATAAGATGGTGTGACGCTCTAATTAAACCACGTGCTTTGTGCCGTGCCGGTCACGCCAAAATGAGGCGTGAACATATAATCTGCGCCAAGGCTGGCAATGGTGGTTTGGTCAAGCCCACTGCCGTTGCCTGTAAAGGTGAGCGAAGTTCCAGCGTGTAATAATAAATTATCGCGGGCGGCATAAGTAGCATTGATGCCAAATATCCATGAGGGCAGAGCGGCAACGCCGACAATATCAGATTCATTAAGTACCGTGGTAGAACTGGCGACAATATTCCACAGCGGAGTTGGGCCCCAAGTCACACTACCATTCAGGCCCGCATTAAAAACCGTGCCAAGACTTGGATCAGCATATTGCCGCGCTAATCCGACCAAAGCAATATCGCCCTGCCAGATTGGGCCATCATTGAAGGTGATGCCGACGGAGGCGCTAGCACCTTGCGAATTGCGACTATCACCATTCTCATCGTGAAAACGCGGCGTATAGGCCACTTCCACATAGGGTTTGAAGGGTGCATCACGCTGATCAAAACTGCCACGCAGCGTTGCACTGGGCTCGGTATAATTCATCGCCGCATTGTCTTGGGTGGTGCCGTCAGAAAGCGGCACATCACCATATTCAGCACGTGAAATGCCAAACTTCACTGTGGCTTGGGCGCCGCCAAAATCATTGGTGAGGGCAGCACTGGTGCCTGTCGTCCAATCGCGCCTTGAAGTAATGGCATTGGCCGGAACTTGGTTCTGGCCCGCGACAGACTCAGTTACCGTGGCGCTGGCGGCAAAGTCAGCATAAATGCTGCGACGTATATCAAGTCTGAAATCGGTATGGGCCTCGCCAGACAGACCATCGGCCGAGCCGGTGGAAGGAAAGCTAATCCAATTGCCCGTAATTGAGCCGGTCCATTGGTTGACGGGCCAGGACGTGGCAAAATCTAAAGTGGGTTTGAGATAATAGCCTATTGAGGATTGGCGCCCAGCCGCTGATAAATTGGCATTATCGCTGGCAACGGCCCCAATTTCCAAGGTCGGCTTAAGGCTGACAACGCCATCGTCAAATCCAGTCACACTATATGCGTCGACCTTGGGTTTCTTAGCAGCAGTATGCGCAGGCGCTACATCCGGCTCACTGGGTGGGGAAACAATAGTGGGGGTGGCGAGTTCATTACCGTAAATGTCTTGGTTCGCTGCAACTTGTGCTTGGGCAAACGCCGGCAGGCCCAGACCTGACAAAGCCAACAAACAAAAAACGAGGAAACGCGACTGACCCATCCCATCAG
>PLXI01000182.1 GCA_003151375.1 Hyphomicrobiales bacterium | reverse complement strand
ATTGGATGGAACCGTGCTCATGCCGGTGCTCCCATGTTTGCTGTGGCAATTGTACTAGTGCGTTCATAGGCACGCGATACTTCTTCTCGTAGAGCTTCCCATATTTGCTGGTACAGCTTGAGAAAGCGTGGCTCAAAGCGGATATCTTGAACAGATCCACGCGGGCGTGGCAAATCTACTTTGAAAATCGCCTTAACTGTGCCCGGCCCCGCCGTAATCACCACCACTTTATCGGCAAGCGCAATCGCTTCTTCAAGGTCATGGGTGACAAACAGCACAGACGGCTTAGTCTTTTCCCACATTGATAAAAGCTCGTTAGACATAATAGCGCGCGTCTGCACATCTAACGCTGAAAAGGGCTCATCCATCAGCAACATTTTTGGTTGGTTCATCAGGGCGGCAGCCAGTGCAACGCGTTTACGCATCCCACCTGACAGTTGATGTGGATAGTGATTTTCAAAACCTGCAAGGCCAACGACATGCAGCCAATCTTGTGCCATTCGCTGCGCTTCACTTTTAGACCTTCCGCGAAAAATTTGCCCTAAAGCCACATTAGACAAAACAGATTTCCAAGGCAGCAGTGCATCGGTTTGAAAAACAAAACTGGCATCTTTTGTAATGCCGTTGACGACCTTATCAGAAAAGCGAACCGTACCTGCGCTTGGTTGATCAAGTCCTGCTGCGAGAGTGAGCGTCGTGGATTTACCACATCCGGTCGGGCCAACAACCGCGCAAAATTCTCCTGGCTCAACGGTAAAAGTCACGTTTTTGATCGCGGTGAGCACTTCGCCCTTGGGAGATACGAAGCGCCGTGTCACATTTATAAATTCAATTCCTCCGGCTGCCATTTCAACCCCCCCCCTTTTATTATGATTTCAATCCTACTTACTCTGCCATTTTTGTGACGAGGTGGTTGTGAAATCCAATCGCTATTTCTATCAAAACATTTCAACTGCTATGAGTCGTTTTTATCAAAAAATTGCAGATGTTCGAGTGCAGAGAAGGATGACCACTTACGCGGCCACCCTTCCAATTGCATTTCAACCAGCGCGGTTACTTCGTGTAACCGAGCTCCTTGTTGGCAGCGATCACAAAGTCATTGGTAAAGGTCTTGGCAAGATCAACCTCTCCCTTGGCTTTGCCTGCCGCTTTTTCGACGTCCAAAACCGTCTGTGGTCCACCATCTGGCATCATACCATCGGCAATAAACTGGCCCTTATCGCTGTCCAACGCTTTAATATATTCTTCTTTCGTGGACAGTGGATTGCTCACGAAGTCTTTGGGCAATTTGTCGGCAATTTCAGCAGCACTATGAGTGTCCATCCAATGCATTGTTTCCACAATGGCCGTCACAAATTTCTGAGTTGTTTCCTTGTTTTTATCAACCCAGTCGCCGCGTGCCAAAACAGACGCTGTTGGCCAATAGCCACCAAGCCATTTTTTAACACCGTCACCGGTTGAAAGATCAATCGCCGAATAGCCCACATCGAGCTTTTCAATTGCGTTCACTGTAGGTTGGGTTGTGATGCCGCAAACAATCTTCCCAAACTTCAACGCTGCAATCATCGTTTGACCAGCATGAGCGGCAACCGTGGTGTAGTCTTTGGTTGTCATATTGCTGCGCGAAGAAACATAGCGCACCAAATCATCTGTACCCGATCCGATGTCAGTCACGCCGACGCCTTTGCCTTTCCAATCTTCGGGGGACTTCACATTTGAACCTTTGGCGCACATGATACGCTCGCCAGGCGCATTGCCCAGCTGTGCAATGCCAATGACATTTTTGCCGTGCAGTTGAAAGTCAATTGCATGAACATACCAAGCGCCAGCCATTTCCACTTGGCCAGAAACGACAGCATCTTCTGCACCAACGCCACCATCCTGTTCGGTGCTCAATTCAACATTCACCCCATGTTTTTTATAAAAACCAAGGCTCTCAGCCAATTGGTAGGGAATGTAAATTTGCTTATCAATTCCGCCAACCATTAAGCGAACGGTGGGCAGGTCTTCTGCATGGGCAACGCTAAGTAAGCTTGCCGACATAAATGTCATGGCTGCAACGCATGTCGACAATGCAAAATTGGAACGTTTCTTCATTTTACTTCCTCCTATAGTGTTATTTTTATCTTCACAGGCTACGCCCAACTTTTTACCCCCCGCAAGAAGTTTTTTGTGGTTTGGGCCTGAGCACTGGTCAACCACCCTGCCAATAATTTGAATCATTCCACCATATTCTCAAGAATTTTCTTGACATTTATTCCTATTGTATTTTGGGGCGGAAATGTCCCTTTCCACCGGTGTCTCGTTCGTGACGGTGAACAAGGGCTTTCGCATGCCAAAAACGCAATTAAAAAAAAGCCCGCTCATCAGCGGGCTTTTTAATTTCAATGCAGAAAACTCAGAAACCGTTGCGCTGGCTGCCTGGGCTTTCAGCTGGCGGCAGACCTTCAAGGCCGCGCAGCAATTCTTCTTCAGTCATCTGTTCCATTTGGGCAACATCAGCTGAATCGTCCACGATGCTCATATCGCCGGATTGCGAAATCAACGGCGTATCGCTTTCTTCAGCCTCATCCACCTCAACCTGCTTTTGCATAGCGTGGATGAACTCTTCGCGCAGATCATCAGAATTGATGTTGGTGGAAGCGATTTCGCGCAAACTCACCACAGGGTCTTTGTCATTGTCACGGTCAACTGTAATTTGCTGGCCTTGGGCAATGTTGCGGGCGCGGTGTGCAGCAAGCAACACCAGCTCAAAACGGTTAGGCAATTTATCAATGCAGTCTTCAATGGTAACGCGTGCCAATGTGGGACTCCTCAAAAGAATTCGGGAAAGTTGGGGCCTTCTAGCTGCCAACTACGGCCTTGGCAAGGCCAACAGCCGCAACGTCAGTTCACAACGTACTTAACCAAATCTTTCGCCACTCATTGGCATTTGAAAGAGTTGGTGCGGCCAAGAGGACTCGAACCTCCACGAGTTTCCCCGTTACCACCTCAAGGTAGTGCGTCTACCAATTCCGCCATGGCCGCAAGCCATTTCAAAACTTGGCCGCAAATAACAGGCGGATGGCATTTCCGCAACCCCTTAGCGCCGCTGCGCCTGACAATTTCGATGGTTAACAAATGCTATAGCATTTAACTAACAATTACATACACTTATATCGCCACTCCCAACGTTGGCGAAACCTGCCCCTGTTACATTGCTCCCAACAAGAAAAACAAAAAAACACCAACGGGGCTAAGAACATGAGACTTCAGGGATTCATATCCACGCTTCTGCTATCTGCCACTTTGCTGGGCGGCATAGCCAAAGCTGACTCTACCAGCCACTTTGCCAAGCCCGACGCTAATTTAGCTGCGGCCCCCATCTATGGCAAAACCCTGCCACCGATTGGCTATGTCGGCTTCTGCGAACGCGGCGAAGAGGAATGCAAATTCGCTAATGGCAAGGCCGAGCCTGTGGTTCTGACAGACCAGATGTGGAGTGAGATCAGCCAGATCAACAAATACGTCAATGCCAACATCCGTGGTGTGACCGATGTACAGAACTTTGGGATGATCAATTATTGGACCTATCCGGTCAATTCCGGTCTTTGCCACAGCTATGCGCTTCTTAAAAAGCGTTATCTCAGTGGGCTGGGTATCAGCCCAGACAAAATGCTGATGACTGTGGTGTTGACAGAAACAGGTGAAGGCCACGCCGTGCTCACTATCCCTACGGATAAGGGCGATCTCATTCTGGATAACCGCCGCGAAGAAATTTTGCTGTGGAACCAAACGGGGTACACCTTCTTGAAGCGTCAATCACAAGAGCAAGCCAATCAATGGGTCAGCCTGCAACGCGCGCCATCAACACTTGTTCAAACCTCATCAACTGAAGGCGGCCACTAAACCTTCGCTCATAGTTGACTTCGCCCGGCTGGCGTCCCCCATCCCCAAGCAGCCGGGTTAACTGGGAGCCGGTATTGCAAGCGTCCCCACGCGCAGTATCGGCTCTTTTTTTATGCTGGCTTCAGTTCAGCTACAAACCTGCGCCAATTGCGCTGATAACTTTGCGCTGCCAACAAAAGCTTGTGCTGTTCTTCATCTGATAAAATTTTGGCAACCTTGCCGGGAGCGCCAATCACCATTGACCCATCAGGAATGATCTTGCCTTCCGGGATCAATGCATGTGCACCAATCAAACACCGAGCACCAACAACGGCGTGGTTCAGAATGATGGCTTCCATGCCCACAAGACTCTGCTCCCCAATTTTGCAACCGTGCAAAACAGCCTTATGCCCGACAGTGCAATTTCTTGAAATTTCCAAAGGTGCACCAATATCTGTATGCAACACAGCGCCGTCTTGCACATTGCTGCCCTCGCCAATCGTGATGAGTTCATTATCGCCGCGCAACACTGCGCCAAACCAAACACTGGCACCGGGGCAAAGGCGCACTTTGCCCATCACATCCGCAGAAGGTGCAACCCAACTGTCAATATCTAGCTGCGGTTTTAAATTACCGAGAGCATAGATTGCCATTAAGCTTGTCCTATTTGATGCCGAAAATCTGGGTCATCACAACAACCCCTTGCAGAAAACCTAGCCCGCTGCCAAGTGCCAGCGCAAATGTTGAATAAGTTGGCCTGGAGATGGCTGTGGACAACCCTTCGAAAAAACACCGGCTGGGCATGCTCAACACATAAGCCAAGCCACGAAAGGGCGATAAAAAACTCAATTTTGAGAAACTGTCGAGATCAAGCTGCTCACCCGTGAAAAATTCCCACAGGCTCGCTATAAGACCCGATGCCACAAACCCCGCACATAAGGCAAACCCATAAGCAATATCCTGAGCGTCCACCAATACTCTCCCGCATAACCAAGGCCCAGTTTGGTTCAGGCCATTGTATTTATGCTGAGAGAGCAATTTGCGTGCCGCTTCAGGGCTCAATGATGATTTGGGTTAACGTGATTGGTTATTCCAAATCCATTTCAAGCACGGCCATTGAAAAGTTATAAGAAAGCTCGCCATCTTCGTCATCGCGGAAAATGACGCCTATGAATTCTTCGCCACTATAAAGCTCACAAGAATCCTTCTTCTGCGGACGCGCCTTAGCAACTAGCGTGTCATTTGCGAACACTTTACGAAAATACTTGGTCAATTTAACAAGTTCATCTGGCTTCACTATATTCCCCTTAAAATAAATTTAATGTCCACAACTCAACCTTCTTCAGCCTCAATCTGATAATCCATAATCAGATGATCCATGGCTCGTGAAGGCTCAGCACAGCCAGCTTTGCCGACCACTTTAGCTGGAACGCCTGCCACGGTGGTATTGGGCGCTACTGACTGCAGCACAACTGAGCAAGCCGCCACGCGGCTGCAACGGCCGATTTCAATATTGCCTAAAACCTTGGCGCCTGCCCCGATCAAAACACCCTGCCTGATCTTTGGATGGCGGTCGCCAACCTCTTTGCCTGTGCCCCCAAGTGTAACGCCCTGCATGAGCGACACATTGTCTTCGATTACACAAGTCTCACCAATAACGATGTCGTGGCCATGGTCGATCATAATGCCTTTGCCGATCTTGGCATTGGGGTGGATGTCCACGGCAGAAATCAACGATGTACGGCTCTGAATGTAATAAGCGAAGTCCTTGCGCCCCATCTGCCACAAACGATGCGCCATGCGATGCGCCTGCAACGATTGCCAGCCCTTAAAATAAAGCAACGGATCAATATAGCGGTTACATGCAGGATCCCTGTCAAAAGTGGCAATGATATCAGCCCGGGCCGAATGTCCGATTTCCGGCTCCTGCGCCAGCGCGTCAGCAAAACCGCTCACAATGACATCAGCCCCAAGGTCTGCGCTCCCCAGCCGTTGCGCCAACCGATGTGACATGGCTTCTTCAAATGAAGCATGAGCCAAAACCGATGAATACACAAAGCCACCCAAAGCAGGTTCATTTCGTGCAATTTCACTGGCTTCGCTACGCAAACGATCCCAAACCGGATCTAGTTTTTCGAGGGTCTTAGCGCTTCCTATATTGCGTGACATGACATTATCTCCCATGCCTCAGCCTACCACAAATCGCCGTGTTCGGAAAGAAACTCCAGAACAGAAGCTTTATAAACCGAATCTCCCACTGCATTCATATGGTTGCGTTTGGGCAGAACCACACCGCGAGCATTGGGGAGAATCTTCACCAATGGTTCAATTTCTCCAGCAATATCATCAAGTTCTCCTGCCACAATAAGTATCGGGCAGGAAATTGCCTGCAGTGCTTCCTCTTTTATTTTCACCCGTGAAGACCGGATGCAAGCTGCCAAGGCGGCCAGGTCAGACTTGGTTGAATCGGCAAACAGTCGGAAAGCACGCGCCTCTCGGTTCTCAACGTTTGCGGCACTTGGTGCTTCCAAAGCCTCGGCAATAGCATCAGCACCGCCCACGCCCGTTACCAGGCGCGAGGCCAAGCCAGCAAAAACCGCGCATGTTACTCGCTCTGGATGTTGCAAGGTAAGAAAGGCAGAAATGCGCGCTCCCATGGAATAGCCCATCACGGCGGCCTTAGGCACAGCAAGATAATCTAATAGCCGCATGGCATCGTCAGCCATGATCGGTGCCTGATACTGATCTATGTTATAAAGCTTCTCGCTTTGGCCATGACCGCGATTGTCCAGCGCAATCACGCGGTAACCAACGCCGGTTAAAGTTTTGATCCAGCCGGTATCCACCCAATTCACATTCATATTGGAGGCAAAGCCATGGATCAGCAGAATGGGTTTGCCCTCACCCCATTGCTGATAGGCAATTTCAACACCGTCTGAATTAAACTTTTCAGTCATGGCCTCTCTATGCTATCGGCAACTCACGAACACAAGACGTTGAGGATAATCATGGCAGCAAGTGCAACTCCGCATTTCCAAAATTCGATGGGGCTTTCTACCATTGAGGTGGGCTCACGCGAATTCATGTGCATTGGTGCCAAGCCACCGCACGACCATCCGCACGTGTTTATTGACATGGGCGCTGCCGATGAAACCGTCTGCCCCTATTGTTCCACTCTTTACAAGTTCAACAACACGCTTGGCGCAGGCTATGCCAAGCCTGCTGAAGCCATATGGCATGATGAAGCTGCCTAACCTCCGATGACGCCCCGCGAAGCCCGCCGAATCGCTCTGGCGGCCCAGGGCTTCCGCAAGCAACCGCGCGACAAACCTGCCACCTGGGCCAAGCTCGCCGCCACCATCGATGAAATGCACCTATTGCAAATCGATAGTGTGAATGTGCTCACCCGCTCGCACTATCTGCCGCTATTCTCGCGTGTTGGCACCTATGACCGCGCTATTCTCGACAAGCGCACGCTGGCCAAAACCAATCGCCATGCCTTTGAATGCTGGGCTCATGAGTCCAGCCTTGTGCCCTTGGCTCTCCATCCGCTGATGCGCTGGCGGATGAACCGCGCCCGCAACGGAGATGGCAACTACGGCGCTTTTGATCGCTTCGCCAAAACCGAAAAGGTCTTCCTCGCCAACACGCTGCACTTCATCGAAAAAAATGGCCCGACGACGGCAAGCGCAGTTCCGGGTGCTGGGAAATCTGCAGGCGGCTGGTGGGGCTGGAGCAAAGGCAAGCTTGCCGTTGAATGCCTGTTTGACCAAGGCCTAATTACAACATCTCACCGCGATGGCTTTGAACGCATCTATGACATCACCGAACGCGTAATCCCCACCGATGTTCTGGCACTGCCCACACCTGATGAGGAATACTGTTTTCAACGTCTCGTGCTGATGGCCGCTGAAGCGCTCGGCGTCGCTACAGAAATTGATCTCAGAGACTATTTCCGCTTACCCGTGGCCGACGCGCGCAACGCCTTGACTGCACTCGTGGCCTCAAAACAACTTGCGCAGGTCGAAGTTCAAGGCTGGGCGAAACCCGCATTCGTGCCGCAGAACGCAAAGCGCCCGCGCAAAGTCGGCGGCACAGCCCTGCTCTCACCCTTCGATCCGCTCGTGTGGAACCGCGACCGTGCATCGCGGCTTTTCGACTTCCATTACCGCATCGAAATCTACACGCCGCAACACAAGCGCCAATTCGGCTATTACGTCTTGCCATTTCTCTATGGTGAAGACTTGGCCGCACGCTTCTGCCTGAAGGCCGACCGTGAAAACGAAATTCTACGCGTCAACACATCCCACCATGATGACAAGCATTCCCCATCCGAACTCGCCGAAGCTGCCGCCGAAGAACTCCGCCGCATGGCAAGCTGGCTCGGCCTGGAGAATGTGCAGATTGTTAAAAAAGGCAACCTGGCTTCAGCTCTGGCCAAGCAGTTCTAAAACTGGTGCGGGCGGCCGGACTCGAACCGGCACGGGATTACTCCCAACGGATTTTAAGTCCGTTGCGGCTACCATTACGCCACGCCCGCTATCGGCTGGACGATTAGTTAAGCAGAGAGCAATTAGCAAGGATTCGAATTTGCAAAAAAAAACGAACCGTCTGGGGCAAATTCGGCAAAACATTAACGTTTGGCAAACCCATCTTCGCGTTTTTTGTGCCCAACACCCAGACAAACCGCCACTTTACCTCCTACCACGCAACACTTGCTTCATTATTTTTTGCGAAAAGCATCTGAAATGTGAGTAATCGGCGCGATGATTGATCAAGTAATAAAGGCTTTTGACCTAACAACTGCAGAAGTTTTGCTGGTCAGTACGCCGGATTCAACCATAAGACACGCCTCATCTGCCCTACTTGCGAAATGGAATTGCCAGCTTCCAGATATTATTGGAAAACAAATTATGAACTCTGGTATTGGCTTGGTTTCTGCCAAGCCAACAACCTTGGGTCTCAGTCAACACGACAAAAACCAGCTCGAAATCAGCTACTCACCTCCTACGGGAAGCCAAAACCAATCCGTATTCTCTGTTCAACCAATTGTTTATGATTCAGAAACTTATATTTTGCTTTTGGGTGTGACGGACTCATCTGACGAACATCAACCCGATATAGCTACAGAGCGCAGGCTAAACCTAGCCTTGCGTTCAGGGGGCTATGCGCTTTGGGATCATAATTTTGAAACCGGCGAAACTTACAATTCTCCTGAAATGGTGCAGATCTTCGGGCGACAGGTCGGAGATCAACCTCTTAACTATCAGTCGTTTGAAACTTTGGTTCATCCCGAAGACAAAGAAAAATCTATCAATACCAAAATTTTAGAAGCACCCATTGAAGCTGAAGTGTTTCAGACCCGAAGCCGGATCAAAACCGGCACAGGCAAATACGCCTGGATAGAAACAGTGGCCAGCTTAGTGCGCGACCAAACTACCGGCAAACCCAAAAAGTGCGTCGGTCTATGCCGCAACATCGACCATGAAATGTTGACGATGGAACGCCTTAAAAACTCTGAGCTCATGCTCAAACGCACTCAGGCCGTTTCCCATATTGGTTCTTTCAAACTTCGTATTGAAAGTGGTGTGTCACGGCTTACGGCAGAATTGGCCGCAATGATCGGGCTTGCCGATGCAATGGTTCATCCAAACCTTGATACCTTTATCAAAATGGTGGAGCCCAATGATCGCGAAAAGCTATTGGAAGGCATCGAATTGGCAAAAATAGGAAAGCCAATTCGAAATCTTGAAATTGCAGTAAAGTCCCAAAAGGGAAACCTTGAATGGTTCGCCGTCACGTTGGAGCCGGAGCGCAACGCAAATGGTTCGCTCGAAAGCATCTTTGGCGCATGCCAGCTCATTACTGAACGCAAAAGCCTAGAGGACAGGTTCCAACAAGCCCAAAAGATGGAAGCCGTTGGCCAACTCACCGGCGGCATTGCCCATGACTTCAACAACCTGCTGATGGTTGTGATGGGCAACCTTCAACTGGTAGAGAAATTAGTGGCCAGTGATGACAAGGCCACCAAACGCATTCGCGCGGCGATGGATGCCGCTGAAAAAGGATCAGACCTCACCAGGCGCATGTTAGCTTTCTCACGCCAACAAACTCTGCAAAACCGCGACATTCTCTTAAATGATATGATCAACGCGATGCAGGATATGTTGCGGCAGGCGATAACCGCTGCGGTGGAATTGCATGTCATTCCCAATGCGCAAGTGTGGCCAGTAAAAGCCGATAAAACGATGCTCGAAACAGCAATTCTCAATCTCGCTATCAATGCCCGCGATGCGATGGCGAGGAACAACGGCGGCAAGCTGATCATTGAAACAGCTAACCGTACTTTGGATGCCGGCTATTCTGACAACAACGAAGAAATAAAACCAGGCGACTATGTCGAAATTGCCGTAACAGATACAGGTTCTGGCATTGCTCCTGAGAATCTGTCCAAAGTCTTCCAACCCTTCTTCACCACCAAGGGGCCAGAGGCAGGATCGGGCCTTGGCCTATCTATGATCTATGGCTTCGTAAAACAATCCGGTGGTCATGTTAAAATCTATTCGGAAGTAGGCATTGGCACTTCCGTGAAACTTTACTTGCCGCGCAACAAGTCTCAAAGTGTTTCCACCCCGGCAGCAATCGAGACAACACCGCTCAATATCGATTCATCAACGTCAACCGAAGTCCCTAAAAAACTTAAAATTCTCATTGTCGAAGATAACAGCTCAGTACGAGATGTTGCCGCTGCGATGATTGAAGAAATGGGCTTTGAGACGCTCACCGCCTGTAATGGCCATGAGGGTCTTGCTGCAATAGAAGCGATGCCTGATCTAGATATGGTCTTATCTGACGTGATTATGGCTGGCGGAATGAATGGGCCAGAACTGGCCGCAAAGGCTATCAAGTTGCGGCCCGATCTAAAAATTCTTTTCATGTCCGGCTATGCGCCAGGCTCTATGCGCCAGATGCAAGATTTGCCCGACGAAATTGAACTGGTGAACAAGCCTTTCACCCGTGCTGACTTAACTGAAAAAGTGAAGCGCACATTATCTCGCGTGGCACCTCTGCCCGCTGCTGCTTAGGCAAAAGAGCAAAGGTAATTGACCCTGCCGAACTAGAGCGCATATAAGTGCTTATGAGTAATGTTCAACTGCATCCCAAAATTCCCCTCCATGGTAAGGAGGGCTTTGCTGCCATGCGCAAGGCTGGCCAACTTGCGGCACAAGCTTTGGATGAGCTCACCCCCCTTGTGAAGGAGGGTACAACAACACAATTCATCGACGATTTTGTGATGGATTTTGCCGCCAAACACAACGCCATTCCGGCCACACTGGGTTATCGCGGTTACCGCAAAGCCAGCTGCATTTCCATCAATCACGTGGTTTGCCACGGCATCCCAGGAGATAAGGCATTGCGTGATGGTGATATCGTCAATGTTGATTTCACATTGATTGTAGATAGCTGGCACGGAGACACCAGCCGCATGTTTGAAATTGGCAATGTGCCACGCGCCGCCTCGCGACTGGTGGAAGTAACCTATGAAGCCATGATGCGCGGAATCAAAGCCGTCAAGCCTGGCGCACATTTGGGTGACATTGGCTATGCCATTCAATCTTATGCCGAAGGTGAACGTTGTTCGGTGGTGCGCGATTTCTGCGGCCACGGATTGGGGCGTATTTTCCACGCTCTGCCTAACATCGTGCATTACGGCCGGCCCGGCCAAGGCATCGCCCTGAAGACCGGCATGTTCTTCACCATCGAGCCGATGATCAATCTCGGCGGGTTCGCGGTAAAGATTCTCAATGACGGGTGGACGGCCGTGACGCGCGACCGTTCGCTCTCGGCGCAATTCGAACACTCGATCGGCGTGACGCAGGATGGGTTTGAAATCTTCACGCTCTCGCCCAAAGGCTGGCACCGCCCGCCTTACGATTGAGGCGAATTCCGCGTCGGGCCTTTCCGATGGCGCACCCGACGATGCGCCCGATTATCTCGCTCACCGTCGGCGCGTGCGCGAAAAATTTCTCGAGCGCGGCGCCGACGCCTTGGCCGATTACGAATTGCTGGAAATGGTTCTGTTCGGGCCTATCCCGCGCAGCGACGTCAAACCGCTGGCCAAGGCCCTGATCCGCCGTTTCGGCAGTTTCGCCGACGCCATCGCCGCGCCGGCCGAACGGTTGCGGGAAATTTCCGGCGTCGGCGAGGCCGTGATCGCCGCGCTCAAGACCGTCGAGGCGGCGGCGCTGCGTCTTGCCAAGGGCCGCATCGTCAACCGGCCGGCGCTCTCGTCATGGGAGGCATTGCTCGATTATTGTGCGGCGGCGATGGGGCACGCCGAGACCGAAGAATTTCGCATCCTCTTCCTCGATCGCAAGAACATTCTGGTGGCCGACGAAGTGCACCAGCGTGGGACCGTGGATCATACACCGGTTTATCCGTGCGAAGTGGTGAAGCGGGCGCTCGAGCTCGGCGCCTCGGCGTTGATCCTGGTGCACAATCATCCGAGTGGCGATCCGACGCCCAGCCTCGCCGACATCGCCATGACGCGAGAAGTCGCCGCGGCCGCCAAGGCGCTCAAGATCGAATTACATGATCATCTGGTGATCGGCCGCGGCCGCCATGCGAGCTTCAAGGCGCTTGGCTTGCTGTGAGGCTCTCTTTCGCGGCGGCAATTCAGGCGCTAGAAGTTGCCCGGGCCGCATTCCCTATGATGTGCCCAAAGGTGGACGAATGATTCCGCGCTATGCACGCGAGAAGATGACGGCGATCTGGTCGCCCGAGACAAAATTTCGCATCTGGTTCGAAATCGAGGCCCACGCCGCCGACGCGATGGCCGAGCTTGGCTCCATTCCCGCATCGGCGGCGCGAACCATTTGGGAAAAGGGCGGAAAGGCCAAATTCGATGTCGCCCGCATCGACGAGATCGAGCGCGAGGTGAAGCACGACGTCATCGCCTTCCTCACCCATCTGGCCGAATTCGTCGGCCCCGATTCGCGCTTTGTGCATCAGGGCATGACCTCTTCCGATGTGTTGGATACGTGTCTATCGGTGCAGCTCAGCAGAGCCGCCGACATTCTTATCGAGGATGTGGACGCGCTGCTTGCCGCGCTGAAACGGCGCGCGTTCGAACACAAATTTACGCCCACCATCGGCCGCAGCCACGGCATTCACGCCGAACCCACGACCTTTGGGCTGAAACTTGCGGGCTTCTACGCCGAGTTCGTCCGCGCTCGCGCGAGGCTCATGGCGGCGCGCGCCGAGATCGCCACCTGCGCCATTTCGGGCGCGGTGGGCACGTTCGCCAATATCGATCCCAAAGTCGAAGCCCATGTCGCCGCCAAGATGGGGCTCACCGTCGAACCCATTTCGAGCCAGGTGATCCCGCGTGACCGCCATGCGATGTTCTTCGCCACGCTTGGCGTGGTGGCGAGTTCGCTGGAGCGGCTCGCTACTGAAATCCGTCATTTGCAACGCAGTGAAGTGTTGGAGGCGGAGGAATATTTTTCCGCCGGCCAAAAAGGCTCCTCGGCGATGCNNTTCGGTGGTGCGCGATTTCTGCGGGCATGGTCTGGGCCAAGTATTCCATGACCATCCGAACATATTGCATTATGGCAACCGCGGTGAAGGTGCCATGCTCAAGGCTGGCATGATTTTCACCATTGAGCCGATGATCAATCTTGGCAAGCCGCATGTTAAGATCCTCAATGATGGTTGGACGGCAGTGACGCGCGATAAATCGCTTTCCGCCCAGTTTGAACACACCGTTGGTGTGACAGAAACCGGCGTAGAAATTTTCACGCTCTCGCCCGCTGGCCTCCATCATCCGCCTTATCGGGCCTGAACAATGGCCAAACAGGCAAGCCCTACTGGCCTTGAAGATTTCTCTGCGATCATATCTCCACATGGCCACCGCGAACGATTGAGAGACCGTTTCCGCGATGGCGGCCCTGCCGCCTTGCCGGATTATGAATTACTGGAGATGGTTTTATTCCGCGCCATCAAACGCGGCGATACCAAGCCTCTGGCCAAAATGTTGCTGGCGCGCTTTGGCTCATTTGCTGAGGTGATCAGTGCTGCACCTGAGCGGTTGCAAGAAATCAAAGGCGTTGGGCCTGCGGTTGTCGGCGAATTGAAACTCATTCAAGCCGCTGCTTTGCGCCTGTCGCGTGCTGCCATTATCAACCGACCATTACTTTCAACTTGGACTTCCATTCTGGCTTATTGCCGCGCCGCCATGGCCTATAACGACATTGAATCTTTTCGCCTATTGTTCATGGACAAGAAGAACCAGTTGATCGCCGATGAAGTGCGGCAAGAAGGCACGGTGGATCACACGCCGGTCTATGCGCGCGAAGTGATCAAGCGCGCGTTGGAGCTTTCGGCCTCAGCTATCATCATGGTGCATAATCATCCGTCAGGCGATCCAACACCATCAGTGGCCGATATAGAGATGACCAAGCGCATTATTGCGGCCGGCGATAAACTGGGCATTATCGTGCATGACCATGTGATCATCGCGCGCGGCGGACATGTGAGCCTGCGCCAGTTGGGTTTGATTTAAGCCTTTGCCAAAAGGCCAAGCGCCATTGCTCTGTGGGTTTCGTGGCATTCGAAACCGAGGAGATAGAAGGGTGCGCGGGGTTACCCGACGCTTAGTGCCACTGGCTTAAAGTGGCGAAATATGCGCTGGGTAACCCCTACGCAAGATAGGTTTTTATAACACTCAGAACCTTTATAACCGGAGCCACCTTTAAGGCCTGGGTATTTCTGAGCGCGCATCACCGAGAGGGCCTACGTTTGACCTTCGACGAGCCTATCATCACCGCCCGCCCAAGTTCACCGTCATGAACCGGACCCCGAGTGGGAAGTGACGGGAGGCGTATAGCGGAGATAGGAATAAATGTCAAGCTTTGTTTTCCTATCAAGGGAAGAAATATTTTATCCGCTGTCACCCCGGCTCCGCTTTCTCGGGGCCAACCCGCCACAACACGATGAGCGAGCACGGTGACGATAATAAAATGCACCGTCACCATAATTCTTAAATCCCCGTCCCCTTGGGCGACCATGGGACAGGTTTTGACTTTGGAAAAAAGGGCGGGTGATTGTTTCTTCTGTTTTATCGGCAATGAGTCGGCTAAACTCTCGTAATGGGTGAAGCTCTGCAGCCTACAACAACTATGACTGACACGTCCGAGCCTCATGTTGCGAAAAGCGGGGAGTCGATTAGTCCGATTTTCGAAAACGCTATCGATTCCTTGCGAATTGGCATGGACTTCTTTCAGCGCAACAGCAGCTATTCGAGCCATAAACACGCGATACTGACGGTTTTTCATGCGATAGAGCTTCTCTTGAAGGAGCAACTGCATCGAACCAACCCCATACTGATTTACAAAGATATCGACAAAAAGGTTACGGACAATTCGTTCACTGTTGGGCTAGCCGACGCGATTACCCGACTTGAAAACATTGGGAGCAAGCTTCCAGACGATCAGAAAAAAATAGTCGAGAAGATACAGAGCCGCCGAAATCGGATTGAGCATCATCGCCACGATTATAAGGAAGCCGAGGACGAAAACATCATCGCCGAGGCCCTTAAATTCATTTTCTACTTTACGGAGTTCGTCCTCGAAACACGTCTGGAAGACCATATCGACCATGCGCTTATTCGTCCAATGAAGCAGCGGGTCATGCAGTACAATGAGCTGCAAGCGGTCGCTGAATTCCGATTCGAGACATGGGCAACAAATCAGTGGCCCAAATGGGAGAAGACTGTTGAAGACATCCCGGATGAGTTCGAAGGGACGTATGATTGCCCAGAATGCAGGCAATCATGGCTTGTCATTGGTTATCATCCAAAGCCATTTTGTTTTTGGTGCAACGTGCCTGTAGACACCAAGATTTGTGAGAATTGCGGGATCACCTACCTCGTCAAAACTGAACACATTTGTCCACTCTGAAAGTGAGGACTTTTCTTTCGAAAGTTGGGCGTTCGATGTTTTCGCGCGTCAAACGCTGTGAGCAAAAATTGAGAAATCCGCACGCGCGGGCTCGGACTGAAAGCCCGTGGGCTTTGAGAGACTGTGCGTGGCGATTTGACGGAATGGAGCTTATACGGTGACTGACGATGTTTCGACCTTCAACGACTGTTTCACCCTGTTCCTCGACTTTCTCGGGAGCTCCGCCGCCGCCACGACTTGGCCGCGCGAGCGGCAGTATGAATTTGTTGATTTGCTGATTTCGATTGCGCAAATGCAAAGCGATTTGCAAATCGACGGAGACGCGCAGGCGGATGGCGGTTATAAAATTGTCATCCGACCAAATATCACAACGTTTTCTGACCATATTGTAGTCAGCTATCCGGGCATTCCGAAAGAACATTGCGGAGAGTTTTATTCTCCTGCTTTGGATGAATTGTGGTCTGGTATTGTATTGCAGGAATTTGTGCGCGTTCTGAGCCACGTTGCCGAGCACGGATTGCGCATGGGACTACTGGTTCGCGGCGGTTTTACATTCGGGCAATTGTTTCATGGCCAAGGCGTAGTTTTCGGCAAGGCGATGGTCGAAGCGTATAAGCTGGAAAGTGAAATTGCCACAACGCCCAGAATTGTTGCTTCTGAAGCACTGATCGAGAAGGTGCGGCGTGACCGATCTGACAATATGAAGTTCTTTGAGCGCGATACTGATGGGCACTGGCATTTGAATTATTTCGCGGGCATGGTCGGTGACGCGCGTCAGCACGGCTCGGATATTGGGCTTTGGCGCACTGCGCACCTTGAGAGAATTGGACAGGAGATTGCTCTGCTTCAGCAGGAAGCAACTGCACATCGCGACCTGAAGAAGTGGGAATGGTTCAAAAGGCATTTTGAGGTGGCCGCTCGATAGTCGGTCAAAATCTCTGGAATTACGGAATTACGGTGACACTCCATTTAATTCATCGCATCCTCGCTGCCGCACGATCGTAAAATCTT
The DNA here is from genome assembly GCA_003151375.1 of Hyphomicrobiales bacterium. Classification (GTDB taxonomy): domain Bacteria; phylum Pseudomonadota; class Alphaproteobacteria; order Rhizobiales; family Aestuariivirgaceae; genus Aestuariivirga. The sequence continues at coordinate 20,029 of PLXI01000182.1, read as the reverse complement.
TTTGTTGTCTTTCTGGATAGGCGGGTCAAGCCCGCCGATGGAGAGAGAATAGAGAATTAAATGTACTGGCATAGTGATTCACCGTAATTCCGTAATTCTGGCAAGGCCGCCGAAATGAACCGAAGAGCCGCGAAAGCAAAACCGTGATGCGCCAGAGCCTCCCTTCAATCAGGCTGCAAAAATTCCATATTCATCTGACGACGAACAGGAAACAGCACCATTTCAGCAGACGTGCGTTGCTAACAAGCACATGGCAACTTTGAAGCTGCAAAAAAAATTAAAATTGATTGGAACTGACATCTCACCAGCGAGTTTAAGCAGTGAGGTTCGCATGACAATCGAACGCAACAGCACGGAAGATGGCATCGTTTTTTCGATTTCTGACGCCAGCCAACGAAACGGCAGTCGAGTTCCCATCCTGTTTGCGGATCTTATTCAATGCAAAATGTTTTTGCACGGGAGCTAAAATTGGTTACCAACCTTAAAAGGAGATAATCATGGGTCGTGGAATTCTATTGTGGTTGCTTGGCGTGCCAATCCCCGTCATCATTTTATTGGCTCTATTCGTGCACCACTGAACCAATTTAACTAAAGATCATATGGAGGCGCAGAAGAGACAATTTTCTTTGTTTCTCAGAGATTGTTTCTTAAAATGCTAGCGCGGCATCGCCTCGTTCCTTCGAACGGAACAGCTTGGAAAATGAAACACAAAAATTTGGCAACGTTGTGCATTGATTTATTTCCCCATGCTCGGAACCAAATTCAATTGAGGACGTTATCCACCAATAAGAACTGAAACAGTTTTCTGCTGGAGGCAAAACATGAATTCAATCATTTATCTGGTGGGTTTGGTCGTGGTCGTTTTGGCCATACTGTCTTTTTTCGGCCTGCATTGAAAAACTAAATTTTACATTAGCGAAAAGGTACGCATCATGATCGACTCTGACGTGAGAATTGACCTCGAAACCGATGGTTCCTATTTTGATTGGGCGGCCGTCATTGCCGGTAGTTTTATCGCGGCAGCCATTTCCACTGTGTTTTTGACTTTTGGATCGGCCCTCGGCCTGACCCTTACATCTTTCAAAACGGGTGAAGAATATCCTGTAACGGGGCTCGTAATAGCAGGAGCTATTTGGCTGTTATGGGTTCAAGTTTCGAGTTTCATCGGCGGTGGCTATATTGCTGGCCGAATGCGCCGCAGAATTGGTGACGCAAAACCACATGAAGTGGAGATTCGTGATGGTGCTCACGGACTCACCGTGTGGGCTGTCGGAATAGTATTTGGATCTCTTTTGGCAGGTTGGTTGGCTTTATCCGGTGTGAGCGGGTCCGCCCCGACAGCGTCAATGTTGTCCACGGATTACTATGTCGACAAGATGTTGCGAAGTGATGTGGCAGCGCCCTCAAACTCCATATCTGACAACAGCCAAGTGAGTCGTGCGCTGACCCAGGCAGCCTTGGCCAAAACAGTTAGCGATGCAGACAAAACTTACCTCGTACAACAGATTGCGACGCGGTCCGGCCTGTCGGCCGCCGATTCGGAAAAGCGGCTCAGCGAAACAATCACCACGTTGCGCGCACAAGCTGAATCGACGCGAAAATATGGAATTATTATCGCCTTTCTCACTGCGGCTTCTTTGCTGATTAGCGCCACGGCGGCGTGGTGGGCTGCAATATCAGGCGGCAAGCACCGCGATGATGCTGTGGACCACTCTCATCTTACGCGTTGGAGCTGAGAAACGTGTTCTTCCTCTAGACCTAGGCGGGTCAGGCCCGCCTATGGAGGGGAGTGGTGAGTCAAAATCCGAGCGCACGTCTGACTCTGAAATGGGTTCTAACTTTCGTCGGAATGACGTTTGAAGAGTTTTTTGCCTACTCGCCTTCACCCTATCTATCCTGCAATCTCGCGTGAACGCGCCAAACTGCAAAACCCACGGCGATGACAATCACTGGAATTGAGATCAGTTCGGTGAGTTTAATGTCCAGATTCGGAAAATAAACTGCCAGCCCTTCAATCAATTTTGCTGCGATGTTGATGGCGTAATAGCTGATGGCAACAACGGAAAGTCCTTCAACGGTTTGCTGCAACAATAATTGGCGGCGCGCATTGGTATCAACTGAGCGCAGCAATTGTTGGTTTTGGGTTTCCAAAACAATATCAACGCGGGTGCGCAATAAGTTGGAAGCGCGCTCACTGCGCGTGGCAAGGCCATTGATCCGGTCAGTCACCGCCGTGCAGGTGGCCATTGCGGGGCTGAAACGTCGATCAAGAAAAACGCCGAGACGCTGATAACTCATCACACGCTGTTCGCCCAGTTCAGTCACGCGCTTTTCAACCAGTGCTGCGTAAGCACGCGTGGCCGAAAAGCGATAGTTAGAACGATTGGACAGTTCCTCTACATCACGCGCGATTGCCATGAGTTTGCCAAGCAACATACTATCTTCGGCTGAGCCATTGACTGTGAGCATACTGCCGACTGTGGATGAAAGTGCATGCTCAAGCGGCCCAAGCTCTCGTTGCATTTGGCGAGCCAGCGGCAAGCCCAGCAGTGCCATCATGCGATAGGTTTCAAGTTCATGCAGACGGCGCGTGAGACGGCCAAGCCGCATGGGCGACATGCCGTGATCATGAATGAGAATGCGGGTATAGCCATCTGCGCCAATGCGAAAATCTGCCCACACAGTGGCTCTATTTTGGTTCACGCCAGAACAGGCAATTTCCTCATGGCCGAAAATCACGCTTAGTTGTGCGGGTGTTGGTGTCTTGTCTGCCTTGGCCAGAATGTGAGTGTGAATGGCAACGAGGCGCTTGCCCGGAAGTTCGCTCAGCCATTTTTCGGGCAGGCTGGCAACAGCCTCACTCTTTAAGTTCTTGCCTTCGCGGGTGACACTGATGCGGTAGAACTCACCATGGCGCTCAAATTTCAACAGGCCGTTTTCAATCTCAACAGCATGGTGAAGTGCCCCCGGCGCTGGCTGGCGCAAGCCAAGCCCAAGGCAGAGGCTGGCCACATGGGCCAGCGGCGAGGTATCGCCATCGGTCAGGGTAAATGCCAGATGGGTGATGCGGGCAGGTGCATTGACCGGAAGGCCAGGACGCCCGTGAATTTCATCGTTCAACACCAATCTTAATTCATGGTCGGCCATCAGAGTCTTTCTTGGTTACGCGCGCCAGCTTGTTGACGACGATCAGCATGATCTAAGGCCGCGTTTATTGCAACTTTCGGGCATGAGATCCAAGAAGGTTTGCAGCCTTGCTTTCGTAGCGCGAGCACGGAGATAATTAATTAAATGCACTGTCACCGTAATTTGTCACCGTAATCACCTTGGTAGGCAAGTAAACTCCGCCAATTGCGAATATGGCTGATGTAAACGCACCAGGAACCTGAAGGTTCCGTCAGCCGTTTGAGTCTGGACGCGACCCAGGGCGCTGGGTCAAAAAATTCCAGAATTATGTATTTTTCTGACTGGATGGAACTCTAACCCCCCTCAAACGCTTCCACTCCTAGCCTGAAAAGGTTCAACCAGCCCGCCTCCCTGCGGGCAATTTTTAAAGGAGAAAACTATGAAGGCTTTAATGCTTGCTTTCGTTACCGCCGGTGCCCTGAGCTTCGGGTTGCTTTCCACAGCTGCCAGTGCCCAGCAAATTCACCTCGGTGTCAATGTCGGGAACGGCAATGGTTACGGCAACCAATGGAACCATGGGCGTCACCGTCATAATCATTGCCGCATGGTAAAGACTTGGCGCCATCATCATCCGGTCTTGATTCAGCAGTGCGGCTGATAGGAATAGGAGGAGAGGCGATCATTTCGCCTCTCCTCCGCTGTCGACGCTTTCACGGTATAAACGGTTTAAAATGCTTCGACAGTTTCAGGCCCTGCTTCTGGTAATTTGAACCAAGGCCGCCGCCGTAGACATGCTTGGGCGTAGCAGTGAGTGGTTCATACACCAAGCGGCCGATGATCTGGCCATCTTCGAGAATAAACGGCACCTCATGGCTGCGCACTTCCAGCACCGCGCGCGCGCCTTCACCGTGACCGGACGCATGGCCGAAGCCGGGATCAAAAAAGCCGGCGTAATGCACGCGGAATTCACCGACCAAAGGATTATAGGGCACCATCTCAGCGGCATGAGTGGGCGGGATGCGCACGGCCTCACGCGAAGCCAAAATATAAAACTGATCGGGATCGAGGATCAGTGATCCCTTTTGCCAGATGGGTTCCCAATAATCTAAAACTTCAAGAGCGCCTTTCTTATCCACATCCACCAAGGCTGAATGGCGCTTGGCGCGGAAGCCCACAGGCTCACCCTTTTTGATGCCAGAAAGATCAACCGATAGAGCCAAGCCGCCATCAATGTTGACTTCACCTTCTGTGATGAGCGGTTCACCCGCATGAAGTTCGCGGATCAACTTATCAGTGGCCAACGAAGCCCCTGAGCGGAAACGGATTTGCGAAAGCCTTGAGCCCTGCCGCGCCATAATCGGAAATGTGCGCGGGCTGATCTCAGCATAGAGCGGGCCTTCATAGGCTTCTGGCACATTGTCAAATTCCTGCGCGTAATCGGCAATCACGCGGGTGAAAATATCAAGACGGCCCGTAGAGCTTTTAGGGTTGGCCGCAGCTGAAACGCCCTTGGGCAGTTTCAAGCTTTCTAACAGCTGCACAATATAGACGCAGCCGGTTTCAAACACGGCCTCATGGCTTAAATCCATTTCATGCAGAACGAGGCCCTTAAGCCGCTCTTCCACAGTGCGATTGGGGCCGGGCAGGAATGAGGCGCGCACGCGGTAAGCCTTGGCACCTAGGCGCAAATCTAAACTGGCGGGCTGAATCTGATCAGCATCTGGCTTGGTTGCAAGATGGATCAGACCCTCATCAATGGCNNCATGGGCCCCTTTTGGCTTTGGCTAAGCGCTGTTGCAAGCGCGAGTGTTTAGGCGTGGATAAGTTCCAAGACTTTGGGCAAAGCCTCAGCCAAGTGGTCCAACTGATCTTCCGTGCCGCAAGAAACTCTTATGCAGCGGTTAAGTGGAGCCACACCGGGCATGCGAGTGAAAACGCCATGCTTCAGTAATCCGTCCACAACGGCTTTGGCGAAGGCACCATCACGCCCGCAATCTATAGCGACGAAATTGGCGGCTGACGTGATAGGCTTCAAGCCATTGGCTTTGGCGATTTCGTAAATGCTTTCGCGCGAGAGGCGCACTTGTTCAACGACATGCTGTAGCCAAGCTTGATCCTTCAGCGCTGCAATAGCGGCGATTTGTGAAAGTCGTACAATACCAAAGTGATTGCGGATTTTGTCGAAGGCTTTGATGATATCAGCATGGCCGATAACATAGCCGACGCGCGCACCAGCGAGGCCGTAAGCCTTAGAGAAAGTGCGGAAGCGCAAAACATTTCTACGCGTCACATCAAGTGCGGGCCTGGTGTTGGCCGCAGCAAATTCGGTATAGGCCTCATCTAGCATCAGCATTGTGCTTGGCGGCACAGCATCAATGAGCGCTTGCACATCAGAGGCGGGCCAAACTGTGCCCATCGGATTATCGGGATTAGCGAAGTAAATGATCTTGGCATTTTCGCGCGCCGCTAATTTCAACAGCGCAGCAGGGTCTTCGCGATCTTGCACATAGGGCGTGGTGACCAGTTTTCCACCAAAGCCCGTCACATGAAAGTTGAAGGTTGGATAAGCGCCCAGAGAAGTCGCTACACTTACGCCCTGCTCCACAAACAGCCGCACGGCATAGCCGAACAACCCGTCTATGCCTTCGCCCAGGCCAATGTTTTCCGCAGGCACATTCAAATGCGCGGCCAAAGCCTGTTTCAAATCGTGATTTTCCGGGTCACCATACATCCAGGCCTGATGCGCATGGGCCCGCATGGCGGCGATCACGGAAGGTGCGGGGCCAAACACGGACTCATTGGCCCCAATGCGCGCTTTAATTGCAGCGCCGCTGCGCCGCTCTAAGGCCTCTGGCCCCACAAAGGGTGTGGTGGAAGGCAGGCTTTCAATGAGCGGGGTGAATTTTGGCATGGTAAGTCATTGCGCAAACCGACAAAAACCGCAAGTTTGATGTACGCCCCTCATTTTGCTTGTGGGCCACGAGAATTTCCGTTATCCGCCTTGCCAACGCAATTCCCAACATCAGGAGAGACTATGGCCCGTATCACCCTTCGCCAATTGCTGGATCACGCCGCTGAGCATGATTATGGCGTGCCCGCTTTCAATATCAACAACACGGAACAAGCGCTGGCCATTATGGCCGCCGCCGACAAGCTGGATGCGCCGGTGATTATTCAAGCCTCACGTGGCGCGCGTTCTTACGCCAATGACATCATGCTCACCCATATGATGGATGCTGTTACAGAAATTTATCCACACATTCCGGTATGCGTGCATTTGGATCACGGCAATGAACCCGGCACCTGCATGACCGCCATTCAATCTGGCTTCACCTCGGTGATGATGGATGGCTCGCTCAAGGCCGATGGCAAGAGTGCCGCTGATTGGGATTACAACGTTGGTGTGACCAAGACGGTTGTGAACATGGCGCATTTGGGCGGCATTTCAGTGGAAGGTGAGCTTGGCGTTTTAGGTTCGCTTGAAACCGGCATGGGCGGCAAGGAAGATGGCCATGGCGCTGAAGGCAAATTGAGCCATGATCAACTTCTCACCAATCCACAGGAAGCTGTGAAGTTTGTGAAAGAAACCGACGTTGATGCCTTGGCCATTGCCATGGGCACATCACACGGCGCTTACAAATTCTCGCGCAAGCCTGACGGCGCGGTGCTGGCGATGAATGTGATCGAAGAGATTCACAAGTTGTTGCCGAGCACGCATCTGGTGATGCACGGCTCATCTTCCGTGCCGGAGGATTTGCAAGAAATCATCAACAAGTTTGGCGGCAAGATGAAGCCAACTTGGGGTGTTCCTGTGTCTGAAATTCAGCGCGGCATTAANNCGCAAATATTTGAAGCCAGCGATGGAAGCCATGCAGAAGCTTTGCACCTTGCGTTTGCAGGAGTTCAACACGGCAGGCCAAGCCAGCAAGATTAAGCGGGTGCTGCCCGTTTCAGAAATGGCCAAGCGTTATGCCAAGGGCGAGTTGAAGCAAAAGGTGGCTTGAGTTTAACGCCAAGCGAAATGCAAAAGGCCCGCAGCGATGCGGGCCTTTTTTGTTGTCGGAAGGGATTGAATAGTACACGGTCCCCCACTAATTTGAATCGACCAATTGGCGATAGAGGGGGAAAAACATGGGCAAATCGCTTTCCAAAAAGTCGCTCACGGAAAAAGCAATCAAGTCCGCTCAAAAGCAGCCTGGAATTCGTTTTGTGACCGGATTGATACCAGGAGGTTCGGCAGTTTATGGCTTGCTCGACGCCTACGTAAGAAATTTGGAAGAACAGCGAATTCGTGTTTTCTTCGACCATTTAGAACAGAGAGGTGTAGTCTTGACACAGGACGATTTGAGTGAGGAATTCGTCCATAAGTATATGATTACCAGTGCTGCAATTGTTCGTACAAGTCGCGCAGAAAAAATCCAACTCTTTGCTAACATGTTAATGAATGGGCGTAACGGACAAACGTCAGGCGAAGATTATGAAGAGTGTTTGAGTATTGTTGATGAATTGTCACCGCGAGAATTTGAAGCTCTGCGTATATTAGAGGAATTTGAATCCAAAGCTTCAATTGTTACGGGTGAAAATCAGTTGCAACATGCCACCAAATTCTGGTTCGATTTTCTCGCTAAGCTAAAACAAAGCATTGAGGTGACCGATGATGATGTTACATCATTTCTACAACGCATTGCTCGTACGGGATGTTATGTTGAAATTACAGGCGGGTACTTAGACTATGGCGGCGGCATAGGACATACGACTATGACGTATCAAAAAATCAAGCGACTATGTGTTGGGAGCTAGAATAGCTGCGATCCGAACCATTACCGCTATGACAAAATGGCATTACATTTCTGTCCTCACCCCAACTTCTCCACCTGCCCCAGATATTCCCCATAGCCTTCCGCTTCCATCTCATCCCGTGGAACAAATCGCAGGCTTGCTGAGTTGATGCAATATCTCAACCCACCCTTATCTTGCGGGCCGTCTTCAAACACATGGCCCAAGTGGCTATCGCCATTGGTGGAACGCACTTCGGTTCTCACCATCCCATGCGTCATGTCGCGCAACTCATTCACATGAGCAGGCTCAATCGGCTTGGTGAAGCTGGGCCAGCCGCAGCCTGATTCAAATTTATCCGATGAGGCAAAGAGCGGCTCGCCGGAGACGATATCCACATAAATGCCTTCGGCTTTGTTGTCGTTATATTCGCCGGTCCATGGGCGCTCGGTTCCGCTCTGCTGGGTGACGCGGAATTGCTCTGGGTTGAGGGCGGCCAAGGCTTCTTTGGATTTGGTGTAGGTTTTCATGTTCATATCTCCTTGCATCACAAAGTAGGTGCGATACAGTTCTGCTGCAACCGACTATACAGAAGCGTGATCAGATGTGAAAATCGGTTATGCCGAAGGCTAAAACAGTCTGTTTATTTTGAATGTGAGAGTAAAAATCAAGAGAGCCAAACTTATAGCTGTGAAAATCGAAAATTCAATCCAAACAAACCAACGCAACTGTTTGGGATGGCCAAACCACAACAGGTTCGTTGCTACAGCCAATACCGCAAGAGCAACAAGAAGCAGGATAAAAACATCCTGCGAAGCGATGGCAGAGCCGATTGACGGCAGGTTGACGATGAAGATGATCAATGAACAAACCAAGTTGACCAATACAACCGCGAGCAAATTGCCATAAACCAATGCGAAGATAAGCGCCAAGGCTTCGATGATGACAGCGGAGACAGCAAGGCCCGTGAAAACTTCATTCGTCATGTTCTTTTCCACAGCCGCTCAATTGTCATATGCATGATCGCCCTAGATGGCAATGACCGTAACCTATCGCCATGATCCGCGCAAATATTTGCAGCTTGCGATGGAATTGATGCAGAAGTTGTGCGCAGTGCGGGCTGCCTTCAGGCCAGTTCTAAAGCTGCGTGAATGGCGTCGTCTTTGCTCACCAACACAGCGGCTTGCGCCTCAGCAACTTTATGCCAATGGATGATCTCAAACCTGCCATCCATGTGTTCAACCAATGCCGAGCAGCTTTCCACCCAATCACCATCATTCAAATAATGGATATTGCCAATCATGCGGTCAGAGGGCGTGTGCACATGGCCGCAGATCACGCCTTGGCAGCCGCGCATTTCTGCCTCGCGCGTGACAATGTCTTCATAGCGCGCCAAAAACTCCACTGCCTTTTTCACTTTGAATTTGAGATAGGCCGAGAGCGACCANNCCGTCAAATTTATCGCCATGCAGCACGAGATATTTTTTGCCGGTGGCAGAAACGTGAATGGTTTCATGCAACACAGCCACGCGGCCAAAGCGCAGATTCACAAAGTCTCGAAAATTTTCGTCATGGTTGCCGGGAATATAAATCAGTTTGGCGCCTTTGCGCGCTTTGCGCAGAAGCTTCTGCACCACATCATTGTGGCTTTGGTTCCACACCCACTTCTTTTTCAACGCCCATGAATCAATCAAATCTCCAACCACATAAAGCTGGTCACTTTCTGTGTGGCGCAGAAAATCCAGCAGCGCCTCGGTTTGCGCGCGTTTGGTGCCGAGATGAACATCAGAAATAAATATGGCGCGGTAGTGTTTGGAGGATTGGCTTTTCAACGACATAGAGACAGCTCCGAATTTGAACCTAAGGCCAGATTCATGTGACCGTTGCATGACACCGAAATTGCTGCGCCGTTGCAACGCCGTCACAATTCAAAAATAGATCGTGCAAAACAAAACTTACCCTGAGAGAATCAATGACACTTGCAGCAGACATTGAACACAGCAGCCACTTGCTTTCTTCGGCAGTTCACCGCAGCGCTGGCCTTTCCATAGATGGCTTGTTAGAGCGCGCCTTCACTTATGCCTTTAGCGGTNNTCTATCCGCAAATCTGGGAAGACCCGGTGGTGGATATGAAGGCGATGAAGATTGAACCATCACACAGCATTGTTACCATCGCCTCGGGAGGCTGCAACGCATTGAGCTATTTAACGGCGAAGCCCGCGCGGGTGACGGCAGTTGATCTTAATCATACGCATGTGGCTTTGGTGAATTTGAAAATCGCGGGTTTGAAATTCTTGCCGGATTGGCATTCATTTTATTCGTTTTTCGGTGCGGCCGATGAGGCCAAAAACATCTCGCTGTTCGACACTCATTTGCGCAGTGCTCTTGATGAAAAGACTTTGCGCTATTGGAGCAAACGTAACTTACTGAGGCAACGCCGCATCACGCAATTCCGCAAAAATTTCTATCGCTATGGCTTGTTGGGGCGCTTCATTGGTGCGGGCCACCTCATCACCAAGCTTTATGGCAAAGATATTTCGAAGCTCGTCAAATGCAAAACCATGGAAGAGCAGCGTGAGGCTTTTGACCTCGAAATTGCGCCGCTATTTGAGAAAAAAGCTATTCGGTGGTTGGTCGATCAACGCGCTTCACTTTTTGGTTTGGGTATTCCGCCGGCACAATATGATGCCTTGGCGGGCGGCGAAAAAATGGTGGACATTCTGAAACAGCGTTTAGAAAAGGTCGCCTGCGGCTTTCCTATTCAGGACAATTACTTTGCTTGGCAGGCATTCGCGCGCGGTTATGCGCCTGACGGAAGGGGCGCATTGCCGCCTTATCTGCAAGAGGAAAACTTTGCCGCGTTGCGTGATGTTGCCGATCGCTTAGACATGCAACATGGCTCAGTCACCGATGTTTTGGCGCAAGCCCCGCGCGGCGGTGTTGACCGTGTTGTCTTGTTGGACGCGCAAGATTGGATGACTGACCAGCAGCTGAATGAACTCTGGTCGGCTATCACTAAAGCTGCCGCTCCCAGGGCGCGAGTAATTTTCCGCACTGCAGGGGTTGAAACAATTTTGCCGGGGCGTGTTGCCCATGAAACTTTGTGCCAATGGAATTATCTGGCCGCAGAGTCTTTGACGCTGGGCCAGCAAGATCGCTCAGGAATTTATGGCGGGTTTCACATCTATGAATTCAATGCTTGAAGAAACCATCAGACATGGCACGACGATGGATGGCATCTATCGTTTTCAACGCCACATTTATGATGTGACGCGGCGCCATTTTCTATTGGGCCGTGATCAATTGCTTGATGGTCTCAACATTCCAGATAGTGGCACAGTTTTAGAAATGGGCTGTGGCACCGGGCGTAATCTGATTGGCGCGGCGCGGCGCTATCCAACCGCCAAGCTTTATGGGCTAGATATTTCTGAAGAGATGTTAAAAAGCGCTTCGGCAAACATAATGCGTGACGGCTTTCAGCGACGCATCGTCTTGGCTCATGCTGATGCTACTGATTTTTCTGCCCAGAAAACTTTTGGCATTGCCAGTTTTGACCGGGTGTTTTTCTCCTACACGATTTCGATGATCCCCAATTGGCAAGCGGCCATTGAGCAAGCACTTTCATGTTTGGCCAAACGGGGTGAGCTTCACATTGTGGATTTTGGACAAAGCGCTGGGTTGCCGCGTTGGTTCCACCGTGGCTTGTTTGCGTGGCTCAATCTGTTTCATGTGAACCCGCGCCAACAGCTGATTTTGCATGTGAAGCGCGTGGCCACGGCCAAGGGAATGAGCTTCACTTATGAAAGCAAATTTCGTGATTATGCATGGCTGATAAAAGTGACCAACAAAGCATAAGCGGGCTTTGTCAGTTTCTTATCTCAACTCTTAAAACCCACCTTGGCGTGGGTGCCATCGCAATAGGGCTTGTTGGCGGACTGGCCACAGCGGCACAGAGCAATCCTCACCACTTTGTTGGTTGTGCGGCCCGTGCCACTCACCACTTCGAGATTGCCACTGACGATCAAGGGGCCATTTTCAGCAGGCGTGATGTTCAGAGGGCCATCGCGTTTATCCAAAGCTTTAAATTCTTGCGTTGGTGGCTCACCCGTGGCGACAAATCCCGCCGCCGTGTGGCTGCCGTCGCAGTAAGGTTTGTTTTGCGATTGCCCGCAACGGCACAGTGTGGCGCGAAAGCCTACGTCCACGACTGCAATGGACATAGGAGCGTGGATGGCCGGCGGGCCATTTTCACGCACCCGTGCGGTGTTCACAATAGGGGCTTGCTCCGCTTTTGTGCCATCCACGCGCTCATAGCGGATGGCACCAGAGGGGCAGTTGTGCGCCAGTTGTTCTNNAGTGGATGCAGCGCTTGGCGTCAAAATGAATAATGAATTCTTTGCCGCGAACAGTTTCAATTGTCATAGGGATAAAGCTCCTACCTCATCATGTTGTCACCGTTTTACGAAACGGGCAAGACGACAGTCAGCAGGCAAAACGCTCAGGCCGAACGTTCCAGCGACTTGATATTGCCGCGTATTTTGCCAGACATTTCGGCGATCTTGCGATCTTGGGTCATGATCTCAGTGCGGGCGAAATCTTCAATCTCATCCTTTTGCAAACCAACGGCGTTGATCTTGCGGCGCGATGATTTGCTGCCATCTTCATAGACCACATCAAACATCACGAAATTATCTGGCTCGGCTTTGGTTTTTTTGGCCATGACTATTCTTCTTTCTTGGGTTCGGAAGCGGCCAGTTCTGGCTGCGGATCAGACTTGCGCTGCGCGTTTTTCTCATCGCGCTTTTCTTGCTTTTCCTGCGCCTTGCGCTGTTTAGCTTTGTCTCGGTTGCTGCGTTCTTGTCGGTAATTCGGCGGAAAGGCCATGATGCACTCCATCTTTGTGGTTGCACTAAAAAGTGTTGCCCCGCCTCTAGCATGGCGGGGCATCGATTAGATAGCTTTGTTTAGAGCTCGACTTTAGACCTTCACCCACTTGGCGTTTTTGGATGAGGATTTCACGCAAGCCTCGATGAAGGCCATGCCTGCCACGCCATCCGTAATGCCAGGGAATTGCACTTCTTTTGGTGCCTTCTTGCCGGTGCGGGCGGCTTTAATAGCTTGAGCAATTTCCGTGTAGATATTGGCAAAGCCTTCGAGATAACCTTCANNGGCCAGAGGGAATACGCGTCACACGCGCAGCTTCAGGGCCAGCGCCAGCGCCACCCCGGGTGATCAAACGTTTTTCGCCCCCAAATGGCGTGAACCACAAATAGTTGGGATCAGCCTGCACCCATTCAATGCCGCCCTTGGTGCCATAGACCCTAAGCTTCAGACCATTCTCATGGCCAACAGCAACTTGTGATGTCCATATAGAACCGCGAGCACCACCCTTAAAACGCAGCATGGTTTGGACGTTGTCGTCCAACTTGCGGCCCTTCACGAAGGTGGTGAGTTCACAGGCGAGTTCATCCAGTTTCAAGCCCGTGACGAAAGTGACCAGTTGATAAGTGTGTGTGCCAATGTCACCCACGCAACCGCCAGCGCCGGAGCGCTTAGGGTCAGTGCGCCAAGCGGCCTGTTTCTGGCCAGTCTTTTCCAAATCATTGGTCAGCCAATCTTGCGGATATTCACCCTGCACTAAACGAATTTCACCCAGATCGCCACGCGCCACCATGGCTTGGGCTTGGCGGATCATCGGATAGCCGGAATAATTATGGGTGAGGGCGAAGATCACCTTGGGATGCTTTTTCAGCAAAGCTTCGAGTTGCTTTGCCTCTTTCAAATTCAGTGACAGCGGCTTGTCGCACACCACATGAATGCCTGCCTCGATGAAAGCCTTAGCCACCGGAAAGTGCATGTGGTTGGGGGTGACAATGGACACCATTTCAATGCCGTCAGCGCGCCCCGCTTCAGCTTTCGCCATGGCTTTGTAATCAGAATAGCTACGGTCATCGGCGAGGCCCAGCTCTTTGCCCGAGGCGGCGGCCTTTTCCGGCGTTGATGAGAGGCAGCCTGCCACCAATTCGTAATGGTCATCCATGCGCATGGCCAAGCGGTGTACGGCACCGATGAATGCGCCCTGCCCTCCGCCAACCATACCGTAACGAATACGCCCGGTCGATTTTTCTGATGTGCCTGTGATTGCCATTTATCTCTCCCAAAATTCTTAAAAGGTTTTCCACCCTTTAGACCGCAGCACTGCCATTCCAAAGCGCGAATGTAAAGATGCCGACAAGGGATTGGTCGGCACAAATTGCTGTGCGGGTGGTGGCAGAGGCGGCAAGGTTTTGGCCCCCGCCCCAAGCATTGCCATCCGGGCAACGCCGAGGCCCGTGAGATCGGCGGAGCCCGCGACGGCCACGCGCCGATCAAGTGCGTTAGCAAGGAATTGGCCGAAATAGGGATTGTTGGATAGGCCGCCATCAATCGAAATCACATTGTCCCTGCCAGTTTGGCGCGTCATGGCGCTGAGAACCTCACAGCTGCGCAATGCAATGCCCTCCAGCAACGCCTGCATCATATCTTCGCGCGTTGTATCAAGTCCCATGCCCAGCCACAGGCCAGAGGCATTTCTATCCCAGTGTGGGCAGCCCAGCCCAGACAGAGCAGGCACGAAAACTAAACCTCGTGAAATAGCGGATGGTTTTTCGAAGTTATTAATCTCACTATAGTCTTTGAAGAGACCAAGCCCCTTGGCCCAATTCACGGCAGAGCCGGCATTATAAACGCCACCATCAACTGCGAATTCAGCATTAGCCTCATGGATTTTCCACGCCACGGTGGGCAAGAGGCCGGAGTCATCTTGCAGCGGGCGCTCGCGCCCCATGAGGCACAGAGCAAAGGCGCCCGTGCCAAAGGTAATTTTACCATCGCCGGATTTCACCCAGCCGTGTCCGAAAAGTGCTGCCTGTTGATCTACGATAGAAGCCGTGATGTTTGAGCCAAATGGCCCTGTGGTGGCGCGGATTTCTGGCAGGCACTCACGCGGGACGCCGAACAGTTCACAAAGCTCATCGTCCCACTGCAAGCTACCCAGCGACATCAGTGACGTGCGCGACGCGGTGGAAACATCGGTGGCGAAAACACCCGTCAGACGATAGAGAAAATAGGAGTCAGATGTGCCAAGGCGCAAGCGGCCTTGCGCGTGAAGGTCCTTGGCAAGTTTTACATTGTCCAAGAGCCAGCGCAGTTTTGAGGCAGAGAAATAGGGATCGAGTGGCAGGCCTGCTTTGGCAAAAGTAAGCTTTTCAGCTCCTTCGGATTTCAACTTGGCGCAAATATCCTTGGTACGATCATCTTGCCAGACTATTGCATGGTGAATGGCGGTACCAGTCTTGGCGTCGAAGGCAACGACCGTTTCGCCCTGATTGGCGATGCCGATTGCATCCACTTGGCCAGCCTTATTGATTGCCGCTTCGATATGGCCGAAAAGTTCGCTCGCGTCATGTTCCACCCAGCCTTGGCGCGGCAAGTGTTGTTTTACACTGGCGCTGAAGATTGATTTGAAGCGACCTTCATCATCGTAAGTGAAAGCCTTCGTGCCAGTGGTTCCCTGATCGATGGCGAGAACTTTCATGGTGTGAGAACCTTCGCCAAATCGCGGCCCTGCGCCATGCAGCGGCCCGCCGTTTCCAAATGCCCAAGCACATTGCCCACAGCATAAATATTGGGCCTCGAGGTTTTGAAACTGTCTGTCACCTTGGGCGCGTGATCCTCGTGTTCCAAATAGCCATTTGAATAAAGCGCATCTTCGCTGCGGAATCTACCGGTAAGGATGACGCCGTCGCAGTCCACCATTCCGATTCTGCCGGATTGTTCGATTTCAATTGCTTCGACAGTTGTCTTTCCATGAATGGCGATCAGTTTGGCGTGTTGCAAAACCTTGGTGCCGAGCAATCTTGCACCATATGCAAAATAAGATGGTGCTGCATTCACGCTGGTTTCAGTAAGCATCATCACTGGCTTCACCTGCAAGTGCCTGCATGTGAGCAAGGTTGAATAACTCACCCACTCTGAACCAATGATGACCGGGCGTTTGAAGGGGCGTTCACCATTGAGATAGACACGTTGCTGAAGCTCACCTGTGTTCATAATGCCTTTGAGTTTGTTGCCGCCGACAAGGCGCGCAGCGCGAGATGATTCACGCGTACCCGTGGCCAAGATAATTTTGTTGGCGCTGATTTCAATTATGCCATTTGCAGAATGCACGCGCAATGTTCCATGCAAAGTGAAACCGAGTGCAGTGGTTGCGGTGCGGATGTCTAAATGTTTGGTTTGATCTTGCAGCTGACGCGCCAGATTGGGGCCAGTCATCAGGCCAAAGTTTTTATAGGGAGCAAAACCCATGTGGCCGCAGTGACGCGGGATGCCGCCGGTCTCGGCTTCACGCTCCAACACTACAATGTCCTTTACACCCGCTTGCGAGAGGGCAAGTGCTGTTGATAGCCCAGCAGGGCCGCCGCCGATGATGACGATGTCATGATGCTCCATGCTTGGCCTTTTCGAATGCAGCCGAGACGTGTGCCGCACAATAAAATCCTTGGCAGCGCCCCATCGTGGCGCGGGTACGGCGTTTGAGGCCGCCCAGGTCGCCCGCAGGCAAAGGACCTTGTATAGCGGTTTCAATTTCGCTGCGCGTCACCCATTCGCAATGGCAGATGATTTCACCGCCCTTCATGTAAGGCCTGATGGCATGTTCAGCGAGATTGGCTACGGGCGTCCAGAGGGCCGCAGGCGGCTTTTTTGGCAGCTTGCCGAAGTGCTTTGCGTAAAGTTTTGCAACATGCTGCGCAATGCCGAGGGATGACGTAAGACCCGTAGAACGTATGCCTGCTACTGTGATCCAGTTGTCATCATCATGAGCTTTGATGATGTAATCGCTTTGCTCTGTGGCCGGGCGCAGTCCGGCGTAAATCGCCGTAACATCCACAGTTTTCAATGCAGGCAACATATCGATGGCGGTGGCTTTAAGTTTGTCCAAGGAAGCCGTATCATTACTGGCGTTCTCTCGCTCATCGGTTTCTTCAGCCGTTGGGCCAATGGCGAGATTGCCGAAGATTGTCGGAAACAACACCACGCCCTTGGTGCGCTCGCTCGGCACCGGCAAGACGATGGCGCGCAGCAATTTGGATGCAGGNNTTATCGAAAACGACGAACTGACCTTTGCGTGGTTTGATTTTGAAATCGCATTTACGCGCCAACGCTTCCACGTGGTCGCCGTAAAGACCTGCGGCATTGATCACTGTGCGCGCGACAACATCGCCTTGAGGTGTCGTGAGATGCCATTCATCGCCCTGCCGTTTGATCTTGGTGACTTCTGAATGACGCAGGATTTCCGCGCCATGGGCAATGGCCTGATGGGCATAGGCGAGCGGAGCAGACCAAGGATCGATGACATGTTCGCCGGCCACGAGGATTGCTGCCATTGCGGTCTTGGCGAGTTGCGGCTCGCGTAAGCGAAGTTCTGTTTGCGAGAGGCGTTTGAAATCAACAACACCATTGGACAGGGCCTTCTTTTCAATGGCCTCTAACTTCGCAAGCTCACTTTCCGTCCATGCAATAACAAGTGCCGAAGTTTCAAGGAGCGGAAGATTGAGCTTTTGCCGGATATCGAGATATTCGGCATAACCTGCTTGCATACATTGCAGTTCGAGACTTTTTGGCGGCGCATCAAAACCAGTGTGCAGCAGAGCACTGTTGCCCTTGGAAGCGCCCGACAAAATGTCGGCACCTTTCTCCACGCCCACGCATTTCAAGCCCGCCATGGCAAAGCGACGCAAGATGGCCAAGCCCACAACGCCACACCCAATCACCGCAATGTCGAATCTTTTGGACATGCAGAGAGTTTAGATGGAAAACGTGACCGTGGGGAGTGGGCTTAGCCCTGCCCGTATTTTTTCAGCCAGCTATCTTCGATCAGTTTTACGAATGAGGAATTCGGTTCAAGCAAAGTTGGGCCGGGAATGGAGACAGCGCCTGGGCCGGCGATGTCTGCGAAAAACTTGGCATCATCGCCAGTGAGCTTGCTCACATCTAACACCGTCGGATCGCCCCACAGCTTGATATTGGCCTTCTTGGCTTGGCCTTCTGGCGAGAGCAGGAAGTTGGCGAAAACTTCAGCACCCTCTTTGGCTTTTGCGTTCACCGGAATGGCCACAAAATGCGTATTGCCGATGCTACCGCCAGAATTTTGCCAAGCAATAGTGGTTTTCGGCATTTTGCCGGAGGCGACTAAATTCGCTGGTTCGTTGGGATTGAACGTAAGACCGATGAGCAGTTCGCCATCGCTCACCGATTGCGTGATCTCGGAAGCCGCCTTGGCATATTGCTTACCTTCGCGCCACAGATATGGCTTCAGCGCATCGAGATAAACATAAAGCGGGCCAGCAACTTTGGCATCAAAGCCCGCTTGATCGATTGGCTGATAGCAGATGCTCTTGTCGGCCACGGTTTCCAACATCGCCTGCTTGAGGAATGTTGTGCCGTGGAAATCTGGAGGTGCGGGATAAGTCACCATGCCAGGGTTGGCTTTAGTAAAGTCGAGAAGTTCCCTCATCGACAGCGGCGGCTTGGCCACTTTTTTTCCGTCCGCAAAGAAGGTGAATTGCGCCATGCCCCAAGGCGCTTCTAAGCCTTCAACCTTTTCGGAAAAATCCTGCACCGTGGTGGGCTTGTTCTTCACGTCAACATTGGCGAAGCTGGGCAAGCTTTCGGCCCAAGGGCCAAAGAGCAGTTTTTCGGTTTTCATGGTTTTGAAGTTTTCACCGTTGATCCAAATAAGATCAACTGAGCCATCTTTTTTGCCTGCTGCGACTTCATCGCGCACGCGTTTGACGGCTTCGCCGGTGTCTGACAATTTTACGTGTGTGACTTTCACGCCGTAACGTTTTTGCACTTCATTGCCCGCCCAGAGGATATAAGCGTTGATCGTATCTGCCCCGCCCCAAGCATTGAAGAACACCTCTTGGCCCTTGGCTGCGGCCACAACAGCGGCCCAATCACCAGCGAAAGTAGCCCGGCTTGCAAAGGGCATGGCAGTGGCAGCCAGTAATGCTTGCAAAGTTTGGCGGCGGGTGAGGTTCATAGCTAACTCCTTTATGAACTCAGCCTTTTGCCGAGAAGGCCTTCGCAAAGCAACTCAATGAAGCTTCATGTTCAATCAGCAAAAAGTGATCGGAAGGCTCTTGCGTTGAGGAACCGTTAACCAGCACGGCGGCACATTGGGCAGCAATGACAATGCCCTATAACCAATCACGTTCTCGCCGCAGGCCTTTTGTTATGGTCTGCGCCATTCTTGCTGCCTGCGCTGGCGGTGGCTTGGGCTATTACAAACACCATAAAAGCCATCATGCAGTGCCAGTTGAAGAGCCTGGTTCCATCACCAGTTCAATTGCGCCAATCGCGCTTGGGCCATCTGGCCTTCCGGTGCCGCGCTTTGTGTCATTGAAGAACGATAAAGTGAATGTGCGCAAAGGCCCATCCAGCGAACACGCGCTGGCTTTCACCTTTCAGGAAAAAGGCCTGCCAGTTGAAATTACCGCAGAATTTGAAGGCTGGCGGCGCGTGCGCGATTCCGAAGGCAGCGAAGGCTGGATTTTGCATAATATGTTGTCTGGCAAGCGCACGGCTGTAATCGCTCCGGGCCGCAAAGGCACCTACCTCAACCTCATGAACGGCCCAAACGTTGAATCGGGCGCTGAGGCGAGACTTGCCTCAGGCGTTGTTGCTGAGATCAAAAGCTGTGATGGAAACTGGTGCCGCATCCTTGCCTCTGGTTATGATGGCTATGTCGATCAGAACATGGTCTGGGGCGCTTATCCGGGCGAGGCTGTGAATTGACTGAGGTCGTTCTCAGATATTTTTCCGATAAACAATGAATGACGAACGCGGAACGATCGTTTCGTATAATGAGCGCGCTGGGCCGTTGAACTCTTGGGTTTGCCAATAGAGACGGAAAGCACCCATCTCCTTGGCTTTTTCTTCACATGCTAAAATGAGCTTCTTGGCCGCACCACTGCCGCGCGCTGCGGGGTCAATGAACAGATCCTGCAAATAGCAGATTGGCTTTGTGCTCCACGTGCTATCATGGAAAAGATAGTTGCACAGGCCAATAATCTTGCCTTCTTTT
>PLXI01000216.1 GCA_003151375.1 Hyphomicrobiales bacterium | reverse complement strand
CCTCACCCACCACAGCATAAGCAAAATCCGTGTGCGCATCGGGCAGTACTAACTTGGCTGTGCCGCCGCCTGCGCCTGCCCCCAGCAAGCCACCGTTGTTGAAGGCTGCCGTTGCTGTATCCACTTGAAAGGTGTCGCCCTTGTCAGGATGGATAAAGCGGTCAATGCGTGAGGCCACATGCGGTACAAGCACGTAAGACAACAAGCCACCACCAAGCACAAAACCGGTGAGACCGAAAATATATTTCCAAGCAATGCCATAGACCAACAACATTGCACCAAAAGTGAGAATGACAAGCGCCGTCTGCCCAAAGTCTGGCTGCAATACCAAGAGTGTGAGGAATGCAATGGCCGCACCGAAGGCAATCCATGCACCTGGCATATCGGGTCTTTTGTTTTGCTGCGCGAGAAACCAAGCAGCCACAATCACAAAGCCGGGTTTAGCCAGTTCCGAGGGTTGCAAATTAAGCGGGCCTAAATAAATCCAACGATGTGAGCCTTTAATCTCGGGACCGTATTTCAAAGTCGCCGCCATCAAAACCAGTCCACCAAGAAAAGCAACAAAGCCCGTGCGACGCACATAATCCGTATTGAAGAATGAAACCGTCATTAGGCCCACAAAGCCCATGAGCAAAAAAACCACTTGGTTTTTGAAAAAATGGAATGGTGCAAGTCCAATGCGTTCAGCCACGGGTGGGCTTGCTGCCATGGAAACTAAAACGCCAATCGCCATCAGCAGCATGACTGATGATAGCAAGGCCTTATCGATGGTGAACCACCAGCGCGCCAGCGTACCACGATCGGAACGTTTGATCAGTTTCATGATAAGACTCCTTGGGCCATAGTGATGCCCGGCAGTTTTGCAACAAAGCCCGCAAAAGCTTGGCCCCGTATTTCGAAATTTTGGTATTGGTCAAATGATGCGCAGGCTGGAGAAAGCAAAACAACCGGATTTGGTTTTGTGCTCGAGGCAGAATCTCGTGCGGCTGATTGCACCGCATGTTCCAGCGTTTCACACATTTCAAAATCAACTATGCCCTTTAATGTTTGGGCAAATTCTGTTGCCGCAGCGCCGATCAGATAGGCTTTGCTTATGCGGTTGAAGAGGTTTGCCAATGGTTCAATGCCGCCAGTTTTGGCGATACCGCCAGCGATCCAATAGATGTTGGTGAAAGATGACAAGGCTTTTTCAGCGGCGTCCGCGTTGGTGGCCTTGCTGTCATTGACGAAGGCCACTTTGCCCAGGCTTGCAATTTCTTGCATACGGTGGGCAAGGCCCGGAAAGCTTTGCATTGCGGCGGCGATTTTAGCAGTGCTGAGGCCCAAAGCTTTGGCCGCACCATAAGCCATGCACGCGTTTTGCCAGTTATGGCGGCCCTTCAAGGCAGGCATGGCTCTGAGATCGATCTCATCAACACATTTGCCATTCTGCTTTGAGCGCAAAATACCGTTGGGCGCTGAAAGTCCATCATTGAGGTCGCGTTGCACAGATACTGCTGTGGCGTCTTTGTGGCTCGCAAAAATGTGAGCAGATGAAACATCATCAACGCCAATCAAAGCCGTTGCCTCCTTACTCATCTTTGCAAATAGCCGCGCCTTGACAGCAGCATAATTTTCCAGCGTACCATGCCGATCAAGATGATCTGGTGTGATGTTGGTGAGAATGCCGACATCGGGCTTTAGGCGTGGCATCAAATCAATTTGAAAAGATGAAAGTTCCAACACATATATCCGGCCCGCTTCGGGTGCGCGCAAATTGAAAACCGCAAGACCGATGTTTCCACCCACATCTACGTCAAGACCACCTTCATGCAACACATGACCAATCAAAGCTGTGGTTGTGGATTTGCCATTGGTGCCGGTGATGGCAATTAATTTGGCACTGGTCATTGCCAATTCACGCGCGAAAATTTCTGTATCGCCAATAATTTCTATGCCAGCTGACTTGGCTTTCACCACTGTCCAATGTGGCTCAGGATGCGTCAGCGGCACACCGGGGCTTAACACCAGAGCGTCCAGCGTTTTAAAATCGACAGTGTGCAAATTGGTGATCACCAAGCCTTCAGCTTTAGCCTTCTCTACAGCGGGCTCACTGTCGTCCCAAGCCAACACCTCTGCGCCACCAAGCAAGAGTGCGCGTGCGCAGGAAATACCCGACCGGGCGAGACCAAAAACGCCGAGCCTTTTTTTTGCAAAGGTGGTGGCTGGAAACATTTAACGCAGCTTCAATGTTGCAAGGCCAAAGATGGCGAGAACCAAAGCGATGATCCAGAAGCGCACCACAATAGTGGATTCCCTCCAGCCCTTTTGTTCAAAATGATGATGTAATGGTGCCATCGCAAATACTCGCTTGCCGGTCATTTTAAACGAGGCCACTTGCACAATGACTGAAACGGTTTCGAGCACGAATAGCCCGCCGATGATGATCAGGACAATCTCATGTTTCACCGCTACAGCTATGGCACCAAGTGCGCCACCAAGTGAGAGCGAACCTGTGTCACCCATGAAGATCATCGCTGGCGGGGCATTGAACCAGAGAAAGCCCAAGCCAGCGCCAACCAGAGCGCCGCAGATAACCGCGAGTTCGCCAGTGCCTTTTACAAAAGGCATGTGGAGATAATGCGAGAAATCGAAATTGCCAACGAGATAGGCAATGATGCCGTAGCTGGCGGCGGCAATCATCACCGGCACAATGGCAAGGCCGTCCAGGCCGTCAGTGATGTTGACGGCATTGCCGGCACCGACAATCACCAACATACCAATCGGCAAAAAGAACAGACCGAAATTAAGAATGACTTCCTTGGTGTAAGGAACGGGCAATGAAGTGGCCAAAGGGCTTGCGCCAATTTCCATAAACATGAACACAACAATTGCAGCGATGGCAAACTCAGCCAGCAAACGTGAACGGCCGGAAAAGCCGTGAACTGTTGCGCGCGTAACTTTCAAATAATCATCGTAAAAGCCAATCGCGCCATAGCCAAGTGCTACAAATAACACGCCCCAGACGTAAAGATTAGACAAATCTGCCCACAGCAATGTGGCGACAAACACGCCAAATAAAATCATCAAGCCACCCATCGTGGGTGTGCCTTGCTTTTCAACAATGTGTCGTTGTGGCCCGTCAGTGCGAATGGGCTGGCCTTTGCCTTGCTTCATTTTCAAGAGTGATATGATTTTGGGCCCAGCCACAAAAATAACAAACAGCGCCGTCAAGACAGCCATGCTGGTGCGGGTGGTCAAATATCTGAATACATTGAGCTCAGATATTTCAGTCGTCAGCTTTAAAAGCAAATAATACAACATCACTCACATCTCTTTCTTTAGAGCGCGAAAGCGTTGGCGCAACGCCTCCACCACCAAGCCCATGTTGCTGCCGAATGAGCCTTTGACAACCACGCTGTCGCCTGGTCGTAAGCTTGCCACCAACGCATGCGTCAAGCCCGCTGAAGTTTCAGCATGAACCCCACGCCGAGCCTGCGGAACAGTATCCCAAAGCTCGCGCATCATCGGGCCAGCGGCGTATAGTAGGTCAATGCCCGCCTCGTCCAATGCTTTGGTTAAGCCTCTATGCAATTCTGTGCTGAACTGTCCCAGTTCCAACATATCGCCTAAAACTGCAATTTTGCGGCCTTTGCGAGATTTAGAAACGGTGGTGAGTAAACTCAAAGCCGCTGCCATGGAATGAGGATTGGCATTATAGCTTTCATCAATCAGCAGAATGTCGCCGCCGTTGGTGGCGAGAAGTTCTTGGCCGCCGCGGCCTTTGGCGGGGGCCACTGTAGCTAGCGCCAAACAGGCCTTGGCCAAATCGGCCCCGGCAAATTTCACCGCTGCCAAAACCGCAAGGCTGTTGGCGGCCATATGAGCACCCGGTGCTCCAAGTTTAAACGTCACGGCTTCTCCCATCACATCGGCGGTGATGCATGAACAGGTGGGATGAAGTGCAAGTTGTTTCAGCTGCACATCAGATTTTTCATGCAAACCAAAGCTGATAATGGTTCTGATGGCGTTGATCTCGGCGCGGCTTTTAAGAAATTCAAAATAGGGTGTATCGCGATTGATGATGGCCGCACCACCGTTCACCACACCGGAGAAGATTTCAGACTTCGCTTCGGCAATATCATCAAGCGAATGGAAATGGCCTAAGTGGCTGGCAGCTATTGTGGTGACGATAGCAACGTCAGGTTTTACCATGCCCACAAGTGGCGTGATTTCACCTGCATGGTTCATGCCGATTTCAAACACGCCGAAAGCGGCACTGCGCGGCAGGCGCGCCAGCGTGAGTGGCACGCCCCAGTGATTATTGAAACTGGCGGCGGAGCAATGGGTTTCACCAGAGGCGGCCAGTGCCACACGTAGCATTTCTTTGGTGGAGGTTTTGCCCACGCTTCCGGTGACGGCGATGGCTTTGCCTTTGTTCCACTCGCGCGCGGCCCTGCCCATGTTTTCCAATGCCTGCAATGGGTCAGTGGATACTTGTAACACCGGCCCAGCAGCCTTCATGTCATCGGTCACTTTTGAGACAAGTGCCACGCCCGCGCCCGCATGCAATGCCTTGATAGCGAAGGCATGGCCATCGTGTATGTCGCCTTTGATGGCCACGAAAATATCGCCAGTCGCAATGTTGCGACTGTCAATGGAAACACCATTCATAGCTGCCGTTATTGTGCCTATCAGCTTGCCACCCGTTGCAGCAATCAACTCCTGCACTGTCCACAGCGGGCGATTGGCCAAGAGATCAGCCATGATAGGCTTCCCCCGCCAAGGCAGCGCGCACGGCATCATGATCTACAAAGGGCAACAGCTTTGCACCCACTTGCTGGCCTTCTTCGTGGCCTTTGCCTGCGACCAACACAACATCACCACTGCGCATTATTTCGACCGCCGTTCTGATTGCGCTGGCGCGATCGCCGATATTTTGAGCTTTGGGAGCGGCCGCTAAAATTTCGCTTCTAATAATTTCAGGCACCTCGCTGCGTGGATTATCGTCTGTTACAATCACGTGGTCAGCGAGGCGCGATGCAATCTCACCCATCAATGGGCGCTTACCTTTGTCGCGGTCTCCGCCACAGCCGAAAACCACAATCAGTTTTCCGCGCGTTGCAGGCCGAAGTGCTTGCAGCACATTTTCCAAAGCATCCGGTGTGTGGGCATAGTCCACAAAAACATTTCCGCCCGAAACCGATGTGCCAACTAGTTCCAGGCGTCCGCGCGCGCCTTTCAGGCTTTCCAACGCATGCAGGGTGAGCTCTAATTCGCCGCCTGAAGCAATCACCAAACCAGCGGCCACCAAGGCGTTGGAGACTTGAAAATCTCCCGCCAAAGGAAGTGCCACTTGCCTGATGCCATTGGCAGTTTCAAGCTTAAGCATCTGGCCAAGGCCAGCTGGCTTAACGTCCAATAGTTTGAGTTCAACACCATTGCGACCCACGCGGTAACAGGCAAGCCCAGCCTTCTTGGCGGCGGCCAAAACTTGGGCCCCATGATCGCTATCCATATTGATCACAGCGCCTGCGCCCTCCGACAAAAGCCTGTTGAATAATTGGAGTTTGGCCGCAAAATAATTTTCGAGCGTGCCGTGATAATCCAAATGGTCGCGCGTTAAATTGGTGAAGGCACCAGCCGTCAGACGAAGTCCATCCAAGCGGTTCTGTTCGAGGCCGTGGCTGGAAGCTTCAATCGCCAGATGGCTGACATGATCGTCGCGCAAATCAGCGACAAGCTTTGCCAGCGCGACCGGATCCGGTGTGGTTGCACCGAGATATTTTGTGCCGCATTTTGAATCGCTTGGGCCGACAACGCCAATCGTGCCAAGGCTGGCAGCCCGAAAACCCATGGCCTCCCAAATTTGGCGAACAAAAATTGCAACTGAGGTTTTGCCATTAGTGCCAGTAACAGCAACAATCGTATCAGGCTGTTTATCATAAAACCTTGCGGCCATCACAGCTAGCAAGTGACGCGGATTGGGGGTGGCGATGACCGGGTGAGAGCCAGTATAGCTGCCTGGCTTGCAAATCACGGCCACAGCGCCAGCTGCAAAAGCTTTATTGATAAAAGCCGCACCATCAGCTTTCACACCGGGCAAAGCAGCAAATAAAAAACCCGGTTTCACTTCGCGGCTATCAGCCGTCAGGCCTGCAATTTGCGCATCGCCACTCGCAGGCAATGGCGCATCAGGACCCAATAGATAGCTGAGGGCGACAGTCATGTTTCAACCCTGCCTCTCTGGGGCCTGCTTTGCCAGCTTATCCTCTACTGCTTTTTGCTTGGCAAGCTTAGCCAAATCCTCAGGCGAGAACACGGGCTCAACGCCTAATATGGGAGCGATGCGCGCGATGATGTTATGTGCCGTTGGCACAGCATTCCAGCCAGCGGTTGTGAAGCCAAAGGTTTCCGGAAGGGGGCCGGGCTCATCCAACATCACAAGAATAGAATATCTCGGATGATCCATGGGGAAGGCGCCAATGAAACTCGAAAGACTTTTGTCTTTTGAGTAACGCCCGTTGATCACTTTTTCGGCCGTGCCGGTTTTGCCACCCACGCGGTAGCCCAGCACATCAGCTTTTCCTCCGGTTCCGCCCTCAACATTGGCGCGGAAAAGAAACCGTATTTTCTCAGAAGTCTCAGGTTTTATAATGCGGTGCGAAAGCGCATCGGCTTCGTCCTGGCTGCTNNCGCTTCAAGAAGGTGGGTGGCACAGACATGGCGCCATTGATCATATCAGAAATCACCGAAAGCCCTTGCAGGGGTTGTACGGCAAAACCATGGCCGAACGCTGCCGTGGCCGATGAAAGTTTTGACCATGTGTGCGGCAGCAAGGGCTTGGCGCTTTCAGGCAATTCAGTAATCAGCCTATCCATAAGGCCCACACGTTTCAAAAATTCCATGTGGTTATCAAGGCCTACTTGCAGCGCCATTTTGGCCGTGCCAATGTTGGAAGAATTGGTGAAAATTTCTTCCACGCTTTGGGCTTTGTGCACATGCAAATCATGGATGCGGAACTTGCCGATGGCCAATGGCGTCCCCGTATCAAAGATTGTTTTGAGCGTTGTGGTGCCGTAATCAAAGGCCATGGCGAAGGTGACAGCTTTGATAACTGAACCCAATTCATAAACGCCTGACGTCATCTTGTTTTGGGTGTCTGATGTCAAGCGCTTGTCTTCGGCGTTCGGGTTGTAATCCGGTAATGAAACAAGTCCCAGAATTTCTCCGGTATCAATATCTTCAATAATGCCACCACCCGCCTTGGCGTGGAATTTTTCAACCGCTTTGCTAACTTCATCAGTGAGCGCTTGCTGCACGCGAATATCAATCGACAGTTGGGCTGGTGCCGTGCTGTGTGTTTCTGGCTCGTTCAATGAGGCTGTATAAATTGCGCCCTGATCATCCAAGAACTTTTCAATGCCGGCAATGCCATGCGTATCGACATCAACATTGCCGAGCATGTGGGCCGCAAGGCGACCCAGTGGATAAACCCTTTTGCGCTCTTCAACAAAGCCAACACCGGGGATGCCCAAGTTGTAAATTTCATCGCGTTCATCTGGTGTTACCTGGCGGCGCAACCACACAAATGCCTTGCCCGGCATCCTCAGGTTTTTGCGCAAGGTTGCAGCATCAAGCTCAGGGATATGCGCGGTGAGGAGCTCCACCGCCTCATCCACATCTAATATTTTGCGCGGATCAGCAAACAGCGATGACACAACCAGATCTGTGGCCAGAACGCGACCATTACGATCAACAATATCTGGTCTGGGCGAACGCTCTTCCTTGGGCACGGCGTCAACGCTTTGCACCTCATGCGGATGCAGCAATGTCAACTGGCCAAGCTGCAAAGAGATCGCGGCAAAAAACGCGCTGAAGGCAATGCCCAATAGGCGAATACGGTTTTGGCCTCTAAGCGCGTTCACTGCAGTTTCTCCAACATGGCACCAATTTCATCAGTGTTATGGGCTTCCAATTTCAGCGGCGGGCTTTGTGGCGCATGCGCGCCCACCTCAGCCAAAGGCACAAATTGCTGCGGTTGGATGACTTGCAAATGCAACTGTTCCATGGCGATTTTTTGGATGACATCCGGTCTGCTGAGCGAGTCCCATTCCGTTTCAAGAAGTTTTATCTTCTCACGCTCGTCTGCGGTCTGCTTTTCGGATTTGGCGATTGAACGCTCCAAATCGCGGATGGCGTGTTCCTGCGAATAAAGAAGAAAGGAACAAAACAAAACGGAGGCGACCAGTATGGCATTAATCAGTTTGAGCATTAGGCCCTCCCCACGCTGGGCAAGCCCATGGCAGCAAAATCTGGCGCTTGGCTTGGCGCTGAGGTGCGAACACCAAAACGCAATTTGGCAGAGCGCGAACGTGGATTGCTGTGGGCTTCCGTTTCGCTGGCAGCGATGGCACCCTTTTCACTTTGGGTAAAACTCGGCAAATCGCCCGCCTGCACTTCTGGCAAATGCCTTGAACCCGTAGGCACACGGCCCGCACGAGTGGTAAAAAAGCGTTTGACGATGCGGTCCTCCAATGAATGGAATGTAACAACGACCAAGCGTCCACTTTCGTCCAAAATATCTTCGCTTGCACAAAGCGCTTGTGCCAGTTCATCAAGCTCACTGTTCACATGAATGCGAAGGGCTTGAAAAGTTCTGGTGGCAGGGTGGGTGCGGTCTTTGGCGCGTTGCGGGCCTGTGGCGCGCTCAACGGCTTTGACCAAATCGAGCGTGGTTTGCAATGGTGCTTCGGTTCGCGCTTTCACGATGGCGCGCGCAATGGCGCGAGAGCGTGGCTCTTCACCCAGAATGAAAATGATATTGGCGAGTTCATCTTGCTCGTAAGTGTTCACCACATCGCGCGCTGATAGACCGCTTTGGGCCATGCGCATATCTAACGGACCGTCTTTGTTGAAAGAAAAGCCGCGCGCGCCCTCATCAAGCTGCATGGACGACACGCCAATATCCAGCACCACGCCAGACACTTTTGCCAGACCTAAGTCTTGTGCGATGGATGCCAAATCTGAAAAGCGCCCCTGCACCAGCTTCAAACGAGGGCTGAATTCATCCACTAATTTCTGGCCAGCGCTGATGGCCGATGGATCACGGTCAATGGCGATGACTTCTGTCTTGGAATTGGCCAAAATTCCGCGGGTGTAACCACCTGCGCCGAAGGTTGCGTCAATGAAAACGCCGCCCTTGGCACAATCCAATGCGGCGAGTACTTCCGGCAACATAACAGGCGTATGGCGCGGCTGAATTTGAGGTAAACTATGCAAGGGTTGGTGACCAGTTGTTAACCAAGCCAATTTGCCTTCAGCTTCGTTAACAAAGCGTTTCAATTGCGATTCATTTCAAGGGTTTGAAAAGGCGTAATGGTTAAAATGCCAGTTGGCCTGTAAGCCGGGTTCTGTCCACAAGGTTGCCCCTGCTGGATGACCATTCATCTGGAGTGCGCGTCGCCACGCACTTCGTGCAACCTACCCGGGCGACAGGCCGGAAAAGCCCCGATGCCTTTCGGCATCATGTCGCCCCTATTCGGTCTTGCTCCGGGTGGGGTTTGCCTGGCCAAGGCCTGTTACCAGACCCGCGGTGCGCTCTTGCCGCACCTTTTCACCCTTACC
>PLXI01000106.1 GCA_003151375.1 Hyphomicrobiales bacterium | reverse complement strand
CGCCTTCGCCAAGGCTTCGGCGGGACATCCGCCTCATTCAAAGCCCCTTGCTTGCATAACACACAGAGCAGTCACGCCGAAGCCTTGGCGAAGGCGGATGGTGGGAGAGGTAGGACTCGAACCTACGAAGCCGTAAAGCAGGGGATTTACAGTCCCCCCCCTTTGCCACTCGGGACACTCTCCCCCCGATTTCAGAATTGCCTCGCAACAAAGGCTGCGCAAAGCGTGGCGCTGTATGCCGTTCAGGAATCTCGAAGTCAAGCGGCGCGCCAATATCTCAGAAATGCACAACCAACATCATTGCCCATTTGCAAATTCCTGACAGTGAGAAAATGACGTAACATAAGGCCAACTCATGGGGATCTTGTCGTTCGTAAGCCTAGCCAAGAGTTCATGTGTTTTATCTTTGTCCCCAGCGAAACACGCAAACATCGCAAAGTTATAAACATTCCATCTCTCTGGATAGTCTTTCAACACATCGTCCATGCCAAGCTTCATCTCATTCCAAGCGATTGATGAATCATGGAATAAAATGTGAGCACCATCTTCATTGTCCTGCGCCGCATGCCAATAAATTCTGGCATAAACTGTATTTCCCAATTTTTCATGCGATAGCACGACCGCTTGCTGAGCAAACTTCTCGAATTGCACCCAGTCTCCGCCCCACTTCGGCCAATAACGTTCCGAGATTCCGAGATAGAGCTGCAAGTATTCAGGATGTCGAGCGAATGCTGCCTCCGCCATTTTCGCATACTCGTCGCCAGAAATATCTTGCAAACCTCCAATTGATATTAACCGAAAATCCCAGCGCGGATCATTATCGGCAAACTCGGTATTCTCTTGCAAATATTTTCGGGCATTTTCTAAATAATCATGGAAAAGTTTCCAGCCCTCAGGCGTGACAGTATTGGCGTAACCGTGCCCGCGAAAGCCCCAAGCTTGCCCCACGAGCATTTGGGCATGAGCGAGATGGGCAGTCGTTGATTTTGGATAAGCGACCAGCCAGTCTTCGACGAGTTTATCAAGCATGGGACGAAACTTTTCATCAACACTTTGTAAATCGAAGATGTGGCTCATTGCGGAATCGAACAATGTAAGTTTTGACAATCCCCCTGGCGTTTTTAAGTCTTTCTCCCGAAACTCTTTTGCCATTAACTCCAGACTGCTAAAATCTCCATTTTTGAATGATTGTGTTACGACCTCATCGACCAGTTGACGAGTCGACAATTCATCCATTTGCGGATTGTCTTTGAGTACCAAATTTGTCAGGGCCTTGTTAGCCTGCTCCATTTGAGCATCGTTTGCGGCCATCACAAGATTTACTCCACCTAAAACAGGCAAGTATAGCGGCATGCAAATGATCAGTTTCAAAAGCTTTCTTGGCTTAAACAACGAAATGCCCCTGAATCGAAGTTTTGAACAAACCAACTCAACACCCCTATAGAGCGGCTCAGCATTTAATTTTTGGTTTAAGCCTCAAATCTGCTGATCGTATAATTTGAATTCTAGGTAAACAACCAACAGTGGGACCTCAGCTATTGGCGATCGCCTTCTCTCCCCCGATTTCAGAATAGCGTTGCGACAAAGGCTTGCGCAAAGCGTGGCGGTGTATGCAGTTCAGGAATCTCGAAGTCAAGCGGATGAATGGACTTTCATCAAGAAAGACTAGCGCGCAAAAATACGCTTGGCATCCAAAGTACCGTCAGCTGCTTTGCCTGCAATGACGAAAACTGCGAGTCCAACTTTGAGATCATCAACTTTGCCAATGACCACAGCCGTGATCGGAACCTTGGGGCCAACAACCAATTCCGATGTCCCGCCCTTAAACGTAACTTTGAGTGTTGGTCCATCTGCGGCAGCGACAACCTCCGAAACTGAGGCGTTGGTCATGGTTTTGCCCGGCTCTTGCATGGCGCGTTGGCCCTCACCCAAACCACGCATTCCCTCAGCAAAAATCCGCACTTCAGTTGAATGCAATTTGCCATCCTCACCCTTGATGGCCGCTGATGCAATATAGTCACCAGCCTTAATGGCAGCCAGCGACGACGGCTCATTGCTGGTGATCATCGTTTCAGCGATGACGTTAAAATCAACCAAACTGCTATCCGCTGATTTAAGGGTGAAGTGCTGGCCATCAAGTTTCTCAATAGTGCCGCTAAACCGAGTGACACCGTCTGCCTGCTGGCCAACAGCCGGCGCAGCAGCAAACACCACCAAGGCCAAACAAGATTTTAAAATTACCGTGCGACGAATAACCATGCAAAACTCCTTATTTTACTGGTGAATAAAATCAATTCCATGAAGCAAATTGCGCTTCGAATTTCTATCTACGAGGTGACAGATCTTAGAGCCTTCTTCAGCGCGGCCTGAGACTCCTTCGGCAGGAACAACGAAGTATCCCCACCCATCTTGGCCATTTGCTTAACCAGCGACGATGCAATCATGCGCGTGGCGGGAGAAGCGGCGAGGAAAACCGTCTCCAACTCCGTGGCCATTGCGCCATTCATTTGCGCCATTTGTACTTCGTAATCGAAATCTGTGGCATCGCGAAGCCCGCGAATAATAATTTGCGCCTTTGCATGATGAGCAGCATCAATGGTCAAACCATCAAAAGCCACCACCTCAATCTTAAGGCCGCTGTGTTGCGCCACTGGCTCGGCCACGGCTTTCAATAAAGCCACACGCGCATCAACTGTTAGCATTGCCGCCTTGCCACTATGTGCGCCAACGCCAATCACCAGCTTATCAACCAGCCGCGCCGCCCTCGCGATCACATCTAAATGCCCGTAGGTGACGGGATCAAAAGAGCCAGGATAAAAACCTATGCGCATATCATCACCTGTTCTTCGCCACCATCCACACAGCGCCTCCAATGAGACACGAGCCGGATATAATTTCCAAAAGCCTGATGCGTTTGCGTGATAACCAGCGGCCGGCTCCGCCCGCCAAAACAGCATAGGCGGAATCGCTCACCAAAGCGATCGCCGCGAACAGCCCACCCAATTCCAAAGTCGCCGGCATCACGTTAGCGCCTTGCGGAATGAACGGCGGGATCAAAGCTCCAAACAACACCAACATTTTAGGGTTAGACAGAATAACCACCAAGCCTTGCAGTAAAAAGCTGCCGCCTGGTCTTGCGCGCTCTGTGGCCACGGCTACGTCACCCTTAGAGCGAAACAGTTTGATCCCCATCCAAATCAGATAGGCCGCGCCCACATAGCGTAAGAGATCAAACCACACGCCCATCAGTTCCAGCGCAGCGCCTAAACCAAGCGCTGCAATAGCCAACCAAATCAACACTCCAATTTGCGTACCCACCACATTGAGCAAGCCAGCGCGTGTGCCGTGTTTCAAACTATTGGCAATCACCACTGTAACAGTCGGCCCCGGCACAATGGCCAAAGCGGTGGCGGGTATAACAAAAGCGAGCAGTGCTGAATGATCCATGGGGGCTTTATAGCGCTTCTCGTCCAATTGCCAAAGCGGCATTAGACTTGGCGCATGTCCTTTACCGCCCAATTTCTACAATCAAATCTTCGGCAATAATGCTGCGCCGTTTCACGCGGTTGGCCGCTTCGCCATGCAACCAAACGCCAGCACAAGCGGCCTCAAAGCCCACCATGCCTTGGGCCAATAGCCCAGTGATGATGCCAGCGAGCACATCGCCCGAACCAGCCGTGGCCAGTTTGGCGGGTGCGTTGCTATTGATCTTGGCAGCGCCATGAGGCGCAGCAATGACCGTGTCAGGCCCCTTGAATACGATAACCGCTCCTGACATGGTAGATGCGCGTTTGGCCACCTCAACCTTGCTTTCAATACTGTTAGCCAAGGATTTGAAAAGTCTATTAAATTCTCCCTCATGCGGGGTCATGATAACAGCGCGATTTGGCAGCTCTTGAATAGCCGAGAACAAATCTTCTGGGCAATCTTCAAAACTCATCAAGGCATCGGCATCTGTGACGCACGTAACACCACTGCGAAGTGCCACAAGCGTCATGCGTTTTATTTTCTCTGAGACAC
>PLXI01000248.1 GCA_003151375.1 Hyphomicrobiales bacterium | reverse complement strand
TCCGCTGCAAGAGTTGCACGTGAAACAATTCTTGACAAGATTCTCGAATCAGCGGCCGATTTGACGAATCACGGTGATAAGCGGACTAAATTGGAACCACTTGGCCAACACATTGCCATCGCCCAAGACGCGGCTTTTAGTTTTCTTTATCCTCACCAACTGTCTGATTGGCGCACCATGGGGGCCGAAATAAGCTTCTTCTCACCCTTAGCTGACGAAACGCCGCCTGATGCCGATGCGATCTTCTTGCCGGGCGGTTATCCTGAGCTTCATGCTGGCAAACTCGCTGCCAACAAAAATTTCCTCAACGGCTTATGCGCCTTCAAAGGTCTGATTTACGGTGAATGCGGTGGCTATATGGTGTTGGGTGATGGTCTGATCGATGCCGAAGGCCAAACTCACGCCATGGCAGGCCTGTTGCCTCTCACCACCAGTTTTGCCAACCGAAAACTTCATCTGGGTTATCGCGAACTGAAACCTCTAACCGTGCCATGGAAACAGAATTTACGTGGTCATGAGTATCACTATTCGACCATCGAGGCCCAAAGCGGCGGTGCGCCATTGTTTCACGCCCATGATGCTGCAGGCAATGATCTAGGCCCAATCGGTCAGCGCATCGGCAATGTGATGGGGTCTTATGCCCACATCATCAGTGTGGCTCCCAGCCCATGACAGCCAAAGCCATCATGTTCCTCGGCACTGGCTCCGATGTGGGCAAAAGCCTCATCGTGGCTGGCCTATGCCGTGCGCTGCGCCTGCGAGGCTTGTCAGTAGCCCCGTTCAAACCGCAAAACATGTCCAATAACGCCGCCGTCACCGCTGATGGGGGCGAAATCGGACGTGCCCAAGCGCTGCAGGCACGTGCCGCTGGGCTAACCCTCAGCGTTCACATGAATCCCATCTTGTTAAAACCCGAAGCCGAAACCGGTGCGCAAGTGATTGTGCAGGGCAAACGCGCCGTCACCATGTCAGCGCGCGAATTCTTCGCCAATCGCACGCAATTCATGCCTGCCATAATGCAAAGCTTCCGGCTTTTGGCCGCTTCCTACGACATTATCTTGGTGGAGGGCGCCGGAAGTCCCGCCGAAACGAACCTCCGTAACGGCGATCTCGCAAACCTCGGCTTTGCGCAAGCTGCTGGCATTGACGGCGTGGTCATTGGTGACATTCACCGTGGCGGAGTTATTGCGTCGATCATCGGCACTTTGTCGGTGTTGGATGAGGCGGATCAAAACCATATAAAAGGATTCATCATCAATAAGTTCCACGGCGATCCACAACTCTTTGATGAGGCGCGCGCGTTTCTCGAAAATCGCTTGGAACTTCCCTGCCTTGGTATTGTACCACATTTTGCAGGCGCACATAAACTGCCGGCCGAAGATGCGTTAGCATTAGAGCACATGGCCACACCAAAACCTGCTGGTCTAAAAATCTGCGTGCTGCGCCTGCCTCGCATCGCCAATTTCGACGATCTAGATCCGCTGTGCCAAGAACCCGAGGTCTCGCTCGAGTTTCTCAATCCCGAACAAGCCATTCCCGGCGATGCCGCGTTGGTTATCATTCCCGGCAGCAAATCCACCATGGCTGATCTTGCCGCTCTTCGGGCAGCAGGTTGGGATATTGATCTGGTCGCACATCATCGCAGAGGCGGGCGCATATTGGGCTTGTGTGGCGGGTACCAAATGCTCGGCCGCATGATCCACGATCCGCTTGGGCTAGAAGGCGCTGCTGGTTCTGTCTCNNAGACCCAAGCCATGCACACGCTAACAGGCCAGCTCATCAACGCCTACGAAATCCATCTCGGTGAAACCTCAGGCCCAGATTGCCAAAGGCCCTTTGCGCAGAAAGCAGGTGGGCCAGAAGGTGCCATCAGCCCTGACGGCTTGGTGACAGGAACCTATCTGCATGGCTGCTTTGCCGCTGACAATTTCCGCACTGCCTACCTCTCGTCATTAGGTGCGAAGGCCTCAGTTTTTGCCTATGAGCAGGGCATAGAAGAAACACTTGATGCTTTAGCCGCCCATCTTGAAAAACATCTCGATATTGATCTTATTTTAAAACTCGCAAAGCCTGTAACATGAACCAACTTGCCTTAGCCTCGGCGGCGCTGCTGATAGAAAGCCTCATTGGCTATCCCACATTTTTGCAAAACGCATGCGGCCACCCGGTGCAATGGATGGGACGCTTGATTTCATTTTTGGATGATGGCTTAAATGATGAAGAGGCAGAGCCACAACAAAACCGCTCCAGCGGCGTGTTGGCCATGGTGGTGCTCATTGCCGTTTGCGTCCTGCCCGCCTTGGCCGTTCAGTATGCTTTGACTAAGCTGCCTTATGGTTATGTCTTAAACGTTTTGCTCGCCATTCCTTTCATCGCCCAACACTCGCTTGGCCAGCATGTTGAAGCAGTGGCCAAGGCTTTGTCGCAATCGATCGAAGCTGCGCGCAGCGAAGTATCAAAAATCGTAGGCCGTGATGCCACGTCGCTAAACCAAGCCGGTATCGCCAAAGCGGCCCTTGAAAGCCTCGCCGAAAATGCTTCTGACGGTATTGTGGCACCCATCTTTTGGTATGCGCTTTTGGGTCTGCCCGGCATTGTGGCTTACAAGGCCATCAACACCGCAGACAGCATGATTGGCCACAAGTCAGAAAAGTATCTTCACTTCGGTTGGGCCGCCGCCAAGTTGGATGATCTCGTCAACTTGCCTGCTTCGCGCCTTACTGGCCTGTTATTTGTGGTGGCTGCCTATGCCAATGGCAAAGCCGCCGCACAAAATGCCTGGAGAACAATGCGCCGCGATGCGCCAAAACATAACTCGCCAAATGCTGGCTGGCCTGAAGCCGCCATGGCTGGCGCGTTAGGATTACAATTCGNNCCATGGGAAGTGGCAGAAGCCCAGCAGGCGCTAAAGACATTGAAGATGGCCTAAGCCTGTTCCGCAATGCTATGGCTTTGCTCATCGCCCTTGGCGCTATTCTGGCAATCGCCCTTTGATTACTTGTGGAATCCCGGCAACTGTAAACACCACACAATCCGCAATCGCCGCCACTTGTTGGTTCATAAGGCCATGCAAATCTCTGAAGCGCCGTGAAAGGCCATCCTCAGGCACCAACCCAAGCCCCAGTTCATTTGAAACAATCACCAGCTTTTGATGGTTAATCTGAAGTTGGGCCAACAAAACATCAAGCGAAGTCTGCACGTCTTTTTCAGCCATCAGCAAATTGTTTAGCCAAAGCGTAAGGCAATCGAGCAAGATATNNCGCCAACCAGATCGAGCGGGGCTTCCAGAGTCTGCCAAGTTTTACCGCGATCACTTTGGTGTTGAGCAATGCGTCTTATCATTTCATCGTCAAAGGCTTGGGCAGTGGCGATATAAGTGCGAGGTGCTTGGCAAAGGCTTTCTGCAAAGCGGCTTTTGCCACTGCGCGCGCCGCCCAACACAAAAATAATGCTCATGGTTTCACCTCTGATTTGAGGGGCGGAATGCGCGCAATAAAATGCCCACGCATTTTTTGCGGCCACTGCTTAAATGGCACATTGCCATCTGGCGTTTCACCGTGCAAATCAAACCAGGCCAACAAGGCTTCGGCCTGCGCTTCATCAGGCGTATTGCCGCCAGTTATATAACTGAACCGTTGAGAATCCTGCACCACCACGCTGCATGGCCTGGTACAATTCCACAAGCAGGCTTGAGCCTCAACCACAACATCAACACGCCCCAGCTTGGCTAAAAGCCCCTGCATGGCAGCCAGCATCATCTCCCCGCCGCTGCGCCCATCGGGGGCAAATTTGGAGGTTTCAGAAAACTTACAAGTGGTGCAAATAACCAAGCGGCGCATTTGTCTCATCTGGGGGTTGAATGGCTGGAATTGAATGTTATCGTGCCATACTTAGCTCAAGCAGAGATAAAGCCACCATATGAATTTTAACCGCATCACATTCTTGGCCTCAGATTCTCCGGCAGCACGTCGTGCATTGAAAACATTGGCCAAACGCTATGGCAATGCCACGGTTGATACCGCTGACGTTATTGTAGCCTTGGGCGGTGATGGCCTTATGCTTGAAGCGCTCCACGCTTGCACCAAATCCGGCCTGCCCGTTTATGGGATGAACCGTGGCTCGGTGGGCTTTCTGATGAACAATTACCATGAGGCTGAATTGCCAGAGCGCATCGCCGCAGCTGAGCAAACGCTGATCCGACCTTTACGGATGATCACGAAAACACCTGACGGCAAAAAGCATGAACGCACCGCCTTCAATGAAGTGTCTCTGCTGCGTCAAAGGTCGCAGGCCGCAAAGCTCAAAATCACCATTGATGGCAAGCCTCGCCTCGATGAAATGATTTGCGACGGCTTGATCGTGGCAACACCTGTAGGCTCAACTGCTTATAATCTTTCAGCCCATGGCCCCATCTTGCCAATCGGCAGCCCACTTCTAGCCTTAACTCCGCTGAGTGTTTTTCGTCCGCGTCGTTGGCGAGGCGCAATTCTGGCTAAGGGCGTTAATGTGCGGATTGATGTTTTGGAACATGACAAGCGCCCGGTAGCCGCCGTGGCAGACCATGAAGAAGTGCGCAATATTTTATCGGTCGAAATCACTGAAGATAAAAAGCGCGGCGTGCGCATGATGTTTGATCCTGACCACAGCTTAGCGGAGCGTGTTTTGTCAGAGCAATTTAAGATCTAGCATCGAAAGCAATCTTNNGCGGCGCGCAGGCGCTTAGCGACTTTGCGAATTTTATCTTCGCCATAACGGCCCAAATATTCAATCTGTTTGGCACGTTCTTGCGGGCTCATCGCCTCGTAGCGCGTCATCAAAGCTTCCAGCACGCGACCGCCAAATTCGGATGAAGATATCTCCAATCCTTCTTCGCGCGTGTCGATCACCACGTCACAAGCCGCGCGTAACATGCCAAAGCAACTCATCGGCAAGCCAGAACGCTTAAACAGCGCCTTAAAACTGGCGGGATGTCGGTGATACATTTGTTGGGCCGTGCGCGAAGGGGTAAAGCCGGTTAGATGCGCCAAGCTTGCCTCCACCACAACCATCTGTCCAAGGGCTGCACTGCGCACCACAAAAGCTGGCGTCAGTAATTTCTTGGCGGCCATGAATGCCAAAGCCTTTGAGCGGCCGACCTCATCACTTTCGACCAACACTTGCATCACCGCATTGTCTTCAGCATCGGCACATAGATCAGAAGCATCATTGGCAGCAATCCAGCCACGTTCTGCCATCATCTGGCGCATGCGTGCGGCAGTGCGCCGTGCTTGGGTGATACGAATTTCAGCGGGAATGGCAGGCTTGGCTAAAAGCCGCTCGACAATATCTGTATTGTTTCCAAAGCGTTTGTAAAGCACATGAAAATCCATGTCTTCCAGCATTATGGCGGTGTTTTGCAGAAGTGCCACACATGCAACAGCACTACCTTGACCAATGACCAGTTCACACGCCTCTGGCGGCACATCGGAACGCGAGACAATTGTGGTTTGCCGCGCCTCGTCGCCCACTTTGGCAATCACCGTAATCTGGGCCGCACTCAAGGCCTTTGTCTGGGCCAGAAACGGCAAAGCAATATCATCATCGTCTGCAATAATTGAAAAAGCCAATTGCGCATCAATGCGGCTTGATGAAGCAAATTCTTGCGCCAATACCAGCCGCACCGCTTTCTCATCGTCGCCTGCGAGACGCAGTAAAACGGGGCCTACTTGTTCGATTTCAATGCGAGCGGTGGCTGGATCAGCCACCAAAGCCACCAATTGGCGCGTCAACGCAACGCGGGCATCCACATCACCTACGTCAATGACAGATTGAAAAACCGATACATCTAGCCCAACGAAATCTGCTTCACTCATAACATCACCTACGCCCTACTAAAGCACAACCTACGGCTTAAAAATTAACAAGACGTTCACTGTGATTTTTGGGATTCTATTAAGGTCTGTGGCGCGACTTAGTGACCGAGCAGGCCAGCCTGCTCAAGCTTGAAGCGTAGTAACTCGCGGTCAAATGGTTTCACTAAAACATCAGTGGCCCCGGCTAAAATAAAAGCGGCCAAGTCGTCAACTTTTGGGGCATCTGCATAGCAAATGATCTTAGGCGCAACTGCTTCGCCGCGTCCATGCTGTAACTGTTGCATCAAATCCTGCGCAGCATCGGCGCGTGTAACATCCATGAAAACCACATCAGGCTTGAAAACCTGAGTCGCACTCACGCTTTCCTGCTCGTCACAGCTTAGCCCAAGGCTGTTCAACAGCTGGGCAATACGCTGGCGTTCACGGGCATTTTGGTCGATTAACAAACACTGCACTGTAAGCCTCACATCGTTCCATTTTATGCAACGTGTGCGAGTCCTGACTCCGTGCTGGTTAACAGGTTCTTAAGTCACTTATCCACAGCTTAATTCAGGTTTAAAACATTGTATTTGGGCGTGAATTTGAGTTATCCACAGGCACGAGTATTATGGGCGCAATACACTCAATCTTGGATTCCTGCCCAATGACACCCGACTCGGTGGCGCCGCTCAAAACAGCCTGATCACAGATATCGGCACACTGCCTAGCAAAAGCATTCACTGGGGTCGACGCATCTTCCAGACCTGTTCAACAGTCGCATATTCGGCATAGCCGAGGCGCGCGATTGGTTTCATGGCGGCTGTGTTTACACGCCCATCAACGATATAGCGGTCATCAATGTGAATGCCAACAACCCGGCCAACTACGAGATAATTGCTGACCTCTCCAGCATCATTCGGCAAATCGAGGGTTCGAAAATGCCGACATTCCAGTGCAACAGGGCTAGCCGCAACACGTGGTGGCTTTACCTTAACGCATTCTGCTTTTGCAAGGCCGGCAACCTCAAATTCATCCTGATCAACGCGAGCAGATGATTGGTTCATGGCCTCACGCAAATCATGAATAGCAAGGTTGACTACAAATTCGTGGTTCTCATCTATGTTGCGCAAAGTGTCTTTGTAGCCCGTTGAACCAAAGGCCACATAACTCGGATTGTGGGAAAAGGCGTTATAAAAACTATAGGGTGCTAAATTGGCTTTGCCACTCTTTGATAGTGTCGAAATCCAGGCTATTGGCCGCGGCCCCACCAACGCATAGAACGGATCAAGCGGCAACCCATGATCATTGATTACGGCATCGTAGAACATCAACGCACCTTCTGCAAAAGCGGCAGCAAATCTGCCACCGTGCCAATCACATGATCGGCGATATGCGCCAAAGCATCATGATCTGAATTTCCGCTCAGCACACCGATGGCAAGGCCTGCGCCGCCCGCACGTGCTTCGTTGATGTCATGGGCATTGTCGCCAACCATGGCGATCTCATGGGGCTTGATGGTCATGGCTGCGGCAAAGCGCTTGATCATATTGCCATGAGGTTTGGGTTGCACCACACTGTCGGCACCAATCAACATTTCAAAATAATCGATCACCCCAATCTTGGTCATGTGGCTATGGGCCGAAGCCTCAATGTCATTGGTGGCAACACCCAACACGTAACCTGCAGCTTTCAATTCTTCGAATATTGGCTGCAACGGAATAATCGCAATCGCCCCATCATGGGCATCACGGTCAAAATTCTCGTCAATGAATTTGCGCCGCGCTTCGCGTTCATCCTCGGCCATGTCAGGCCACCAAAAACGCACCACTTCACTCAGCGTGCCTGAGGCCATCGGGCTTCCACCGCGGCAACCACCAGTTTCAGGCATATAGCCCGCGCGCGTTAAAATCTCGGTCGCTTGGTCTTTTGAATAATCATAATGCAATTGCAGCATCTTGAGATAAGTGGCCCCGAATAAATTATTGAATTCGATCAGTGTTCCATCTTTATCGAATAATATGCCTTTAATTGCCATCACTTCACCCAACGCGTTAAAACAGATGCAAGCTCTGGCCGAGGTCTATCCTCAAGCGGCAAAGTTGAAGTACCGATGTAAACGATGCCCGCCACCTTCTCTTCTTCGCCAACCCCCATCGCCGCTTTGGCCTTGGCATCATAGGCCACCCAATCAGTTTGCCACTGTGCATCAAAAGCATGGGCTTGTGCTGCCAGAACCACATTGAAACTCAACGCTGCGGCGGAGAGTTGCTGTTCCCAGATCGGAATTTTAATATGCTCTTGTGCGGTGGAAACCACCACCACAACAACCGGCGCACGCATGAAAAGCCCGGCCTGGAAGTCTAAGGCCTCTGCGCCATGCGTGGGGTTAAGCGCGCCCCAGCGCGCCCTAAATGCCGCGCCCACTTGTGCCCGCGCGGCTCTCTCAAAAACCACAAACCGCCATGGGGCAAGCTTGCCATGGTCAGGAACGCGAAGGGCAAGTCGCAATATCTCGTCTAGCCCGGCAGGCGCGGGCCCCGGCTCGCCCATCGCTTTGGCCGACGCCGACTTGCGGGTTTTCAAAAATGTCAGCAGCGAACTTGTGTCATTGAATGTCATAGCCGCCTCATAGCCATTTCCTATGTCATTGTGCAATGCGCTCAATCCGCCAGGTCACATTAACCATTCGTTAAGCATTTCGTTGCGCAGCCAACCCGGCCTGTGCTTCAACAGTCTTACCAGCCGGAAAGTGCTTGGGGAGAATTAAACAGGGGAATAAAGCGTGGGCGCAAGCACCCGCCTAACGCGTCATCGCCACCAAGCCAGCATTGCATGTATGCTCGGTTTGGTGGCGTTTTCTATTTCAAGCCAATATGGGCGTGCCAATGTGGGTTCGGCCAATCAGGACGTCGCACCTAAAGTCGCGGCCCATCTGCCGGCCACAATAGCTCTATCCGTGGTGGCCGCTGGCGAGGAAAAGTTAGAGCTTTCTGGCCGCCTCACCCAAAATGCAACAAACTACGCAGATAGCATTGATTGGATTCTGAAATCATCAGATGGCCAAACACTTTTTGCAGGTGCGTCGCAAATCCTATCTCTGCCGTTGAAGCCAGGCAATTATGACGTGATTGCCCATTACGGCAATGTGGCTTTCGCCGAAAACATCACATTGCCCGCCGACACATCGGTATCAGTGAACTTCGATCTCAATGCAGGTGCGTTACGCATTGCACCTCATCTCACTGACGAGGGAGCAACATTACGACCCGCAACCACGCAGATTTACGCACTGGACGGTGTGGATGTTGGCCAACGCGTGGCATCGTCAGTAACGCCGGGCGAAATCATCAAGCTGGCCGCTGGCAATTACCGTGTTGAAACTCGATTTCCGCAAGGCAATGTCGAAGCCTCAACCAGTGTTGAAGTCAAAGCCGGCATCATGCGCGCCGTCGACCTGGCTGTGCATGGCAGCGTGGTGGAACTCCCCGTCTTGAACGAAGGTGAAAATTGGACGCTGAGCAATGAGTCTGGTGAAAAGCTAGCATTGCCACCGGGCGTCAGTGAAGTGGCGCTGAGGCCTGGGGCCTATTCCGCCGAGACAAAACTTGGAAGCCGCATCATTGCAAAAAGCTTTGTGGTGCAAGACGGCATCAGCCAACGTCTCAGTTTAGAATAGGCCGAAAAAAAGGGCAGCACGAAGCCGCCCTTTGATATTTGCAAAAATTAAAATCAGTTATGTTTCATCATCATGTGGTCCATCGCCATGCCAATGTGCTTGGAACAGTCATCCATTTTGTTGGCGGTCATCGCATCCATAGCCATTTTCATTTCATCGCCGGCCATCTTCACATCATTGGCCATTTTGGCATCAGTGTCTTTGGCCATTGCATCGCCAACCATCTTCATTGTCGGGGCATCGCAAGTGGTCTTCATCATATCATCTGCAAAGGATGGTGCTGTGGTGAAAGCAAGGGCCAAAAGTGCGGCGGCGAGTGTTGTCTTGATCATATTCGTTCTCCATAAAAAAAAGCTGCGGAACTTTTGTTCCACAGCCTGTTTGCACTTTGACTTTCACGCTGGCCAATAAACTCAGCACACAATCATGTGAACTGTGATCCGAATCTTATGTGCCACTGAACCAATTATAGCCTTGGTCTTCCCAATACCCGCCACGGTCTTCATTGGTCACTTCGATTGACATGATGTGCTTTGGATTTTTAAAGCCCAGCTTGATTGGAATGCGCAGCTTCATCGGGAAACCATATTTGCGCGGGAGAACCTGATCGCGGAATGTAAGCGCCAGAATAGTTTGCGGATGCAGAGCTGAGGCCATATCGAGTGTGGTGTAATAATCATCGGCGCATTTGAACGCCACATATTTGGCTTTGGTGTCTGCGCCCACCATGTGCAAGAAATCAGCAAAACTCACCCCTGCCCATTTGCCAATCACACTCCAGCCTTCAACACATATATGTCTGGTGATTTGGGATTGCTGTGGAAGTGCGCGCAGAGCAGCCAAAGTCCAAGGGGCTTTCTTGTCGACCAACCCGGTAAGTTCAAGCTTGTAACCTTCTTCCTTCACATCAGGTGCTTTATCCTCGCTATAGTAAGCATTGAAGGGGAACGGATCGGTAATGTCCGCCTCGGTATAGGTGGTCGCCAACTGGTTGGTTGCGCCAAAAATCGCTTCCTGCACACCGTCATTCCAGCGCGACATGGCGTCAAGAATACTTTGCGCCTTTGAATCATCAGCGACATTACAGCCCGCCAGCATCGAGAGTGCGCCAAATGACAATGCCCGGCCCATGAAAAAGCGCCGCTCAATGTTCTTCACTTGCTTGGTGCGTGGCAGCAAAAGTTTCTGCGACGAATTTGGTTTAAGCAACATGGCTGTTCTCCTTCTCTGGGAATGGCTTAGCCTTCCCAGTGATCATCGGAATGAGTGTTGATGGCACAATGGCCACAAGTGCCACATGCACAATAATGAA
This sequence comes from Hyphomicrobiales bacterium, assembly GCA_003151375.1. Lineage (GTDB taxonomy): Bacteria > Pseudomonadota > Alphaproteobacteria > Rhizobiales > Aestuariivirgaceae > Aestuariivirga. Next base: position 3,568 of record PLXI01000248.1, on the reverse strand, counting down.
AGCACAGATCAAAGTCATGCCAGCAAAGTGAACATAACGCGCTGTGGCGTAATTACCCACAATCCAACTCAGTGCTTGGAATTGCACAGACTTCCACACCACAAGGCCTGAAACGAATGTCATCAGCATCACCAAAATGATGCCAATATAAAAAGCTTTTTGCACGGCGTTATAATCATGGCTGTTATGGCCGAGTTTGAAACGCATCGCAGCCCAAATATCATGGAACAAAGCCTTTGGGCCAAGAGGAAAAAACTTTTCGCGGAAATGGCCGGTGGCGATGCCCAACACCAGATAGATCAGCAGGTTGACCACAAACACCCACATGGCCGCTAAATGCCATTGAATGCCACCGCCAAGCCAATCGCCCAAGGTAACAGAGTCAGGGAATATCAAACTCTCAAACAGAGGTGAGGCATTGTAAATCTGCCAGCCACTCATAATCATGGTCACAATGGCGGCGGCATTTATCCAATGAAAGATCCGAACATAAAGCGGATGAATCAAAACCTTTTGCATCAAAAACTCCTCAAACCGGACTCAGATATTCCTCTGAATACATGCTTAAGGCCAATAACGCTTCATCACAATTATGTTTACTGACTGGGTGTGGCCTCAAAAAGACAGGAAAGATTGTGGAGAACTAGGCGGGAAGCGGGATGAATTCTTTGTCGTCCCCCGGCACCATCGAGAACTTTCCTGTGCGCCATTCATTCTTCGCAGCCTCGATTTTTTCTTGCGACGATGAAACAAAATTCCACCAGATATGGCGGGGCCCATCCATGGGCTCACCACCCAGCAACATGAAATGGCTGGCCTCAAGCGCCGTAACGATCACTTCGGCCCTCGGTTTCAAGGCGATGAGCTTGCCCGCTTCAAACACACGGCCCGCAATTTCGATCTCACCAGACACCAGATAGAGTCCACGCTCTTCATGTTCAGCGCCAATAGGCAGCCGCGCCCTCGCATCCAGCCGCACGTCAGCATAAAACAAATCGGAATGGGTTTTAACAGGCGAAGTCTCGCCGAAAAGCGAACCTGCAATCACCTGCACCTTGCGGCCGCCATCAACCAACAGCGGCAAGCGGTCTTGCCCAACATGTTCAAAGCCGGGCGAGGTTTCTTCAAATTTCTTCGGCAAGGCCACCCAGCTTTGCAGGCCAAAATAGTTCTGGCCCGAGGCCCGCTCCAGCGCAGGCGTACGCTCTGAATGCACGATGCCCTTGCCAGCCGTCATCCAGTTGAGCTCACCCGGTGCGATTGCCTGTTCTGACCCCAGACTGTCGCGATGATAAATCGTACCGTCAAACAGCCATGTCACTGTGGCGAGACCAATATGCGGGTGCGGGCGCACATCCACGCCCTGCCCGGCCTTCATTATGACTGGACCAAAGCGGTCAAAGAAAATGAACGAACCAATCATCTGGCGCTCGGCAGCGGGCAGAGCCCGGTGCACTTCAAAATCACCAATGTCGCGGATGCGCGGAACAATCACATGTTCGATGGCATCAACCGAAGCGGCATCGCCCGGAATGGGATCAGGCACATGGGGCAGTGTCATTTCAAAGCTTTCCTCACTGCGGGGGCCACTTCGCCACCCAGGATTTCAATGGCTTTCAACTGCTCCGCGTGCGGCACGGTGCCAATCGCCATCTGTATGAGAATGCGGGTGTTTTCAAAAACCTCATGCAATTCAATGATGCGCTCAGCCACCCGCGCGGCATCCCCCACGATGAGATTGCCGGTTGGGCCAGCAGCTTGCTCAAAATGGGCCATGCCCTGAGGTGGCCAGCCACGCTCTTTGCCAATGCGGTTCATGACTTCCATTTGCGCCGCACCATAAATGCGCTTGGCGTTTTCAGTCGTATCGGAAACAAAGCCGTGCATGTTCAGGCTGAGTTGAATGATTTTAGGGTCATGGCCTGCCTTGGCATGAGTCTCGCGGTAAAGATCAAAGNNCGCCAAAGCCATGGGCAGATCAAGCGTAGCCGCGCGCACCACTGATTGCGGCGTGCCGCCAACAGCAATCCAGATCGGCATTTTCTTTTGTTCAGGCCGCGGATAGATGCCTGCGTTATTGAGCGAGGGCCGCAATTTGCCAGCCCATGTAATGCGCTCACTTTCACGAAGCTTCATTAGCAAATCGAGCTTCTCAGAAAACAGCGCGTCATAGTCGTCTAGATCATAGCCAAACAGCGGATAGCTTTCGATGAATGAACCCCTGCCCGCCATGATTTCGGCGCGGCCATTGCTGATGCCGTCCACCGTGGCAAATTGCTGGAAGGCCCGCACTGGGTCGTCAGAGGAGAGAACCGTAACGGCGCTGGAAAGCCTGATGCGCTTGGTCACCGCCGCCGCCGCTGCCAAAGCCACAGGCGGCGCTGAAGCCGCATAGTCCGCCCGGTGGTGTTCGCCCACGGCAAATACATCCAGCCCAACTTCATCAGCCAGTTTCATTTCTTCGACGAGATTGCGCAAGCGCTGCCCGGCAAGTTCAGGATGGCCCTCGGGCACATCAGCAAAAGTGTAAATTCCAATTTCCATGAGGAGTTATATGGAACTGAATGAATTACAGTTCAAGCCCCGCGATGGAAAGCCGCCCAATGGAATCTATTTTGCACAATAATTCTGCAGCTTGGTGAAGGCAGCGCGCGAACCCTTCATCTTGGTTGCCGCCGTCTTTTTGCCAAACACCAGTTTCAGCGCGTTGCCATGGGTCAGGCTCACGATCAGCGGATCATTAGTTGGCAGATCAAAGACCGGCATCTTCGCCTCGTCATCATAATGCACGAATTTTACGTTCTGTTCGACGGCCTTGCCATCAATGACAAAGCTCACTTTGGCATCATCGCCTTCTTTGGGCTGCTTGTCGAGAAAGTCATGCAATTCCACATGAACTTCCCCACTCTTGGGCTTGCAAGTGAATTGAATGCTGTGGGAATCATCCTCGCAGCCACAATCCGTCACCAGAAGAATCTTGTCCGGGTTGACATCCGCCACCCAGGTGCCACGCACATCCGGCCCCTCTTCCTGCGCGAAAGCTGGAACCAGCGAAAGCGCTAAAGCGCCAAGAACAAGAAAAGAAAACTTCATTCATCACCTTCGCGGTTGATGCCGCCCAAAGCGTCAGTAGCATATCCCGGATGAACCACGAAAGACCATCGTGTCGTCACCTCAAATCCGGTGGTGTCGCTTCCTTCACCAGTGCGGCCAGCGCATCAGCAAAGCTCATCGCCTTCTGATCTTGCGAACCCAAGCGCCGCATGTTCACGGCTTGCTCGTCCATCTCGCGTTTGCCCACGACCAAGATCACCGGGACTTTCGTCACCGAATGTTCGCGCACTTTGTAATTGATCTTCTCATTGCGCAAATCCGCCTCAGCGCGAAGCCCAGCGTCTTTCAACTTTTGCGTCACTTCTAATGCATAAGCATCAGCCTCAGAGGTGATGGTGCACACTGAAACTTGCGTCGGTGCCAACCACAACGGGAAATGCCCAGCGAAGTTCTCAATCAATATGCCAAGGAAGCGCTCCATCGAGCCGCAGATGGCGCGGTGGATCATCACCGG